>JAJRWY010000094.1 GCA_024276575.1 Candidatus Binatota bacterium | reverse complement strand
CCGGCTGATCCGGCCCGCCATGGTCGTGGTCGCCAAGCCGCCACGGAACTCGGAGGACTGAGAGGACTGGGAAGGTCCGGAAAACCAACCGGTATTATTCATGAATAATGCCGGTTAAGCCCTTGAACGGTCCCGCTTTTCGATCATGACCGCTGTGTGGTGTTGATCGCGGGATATTTGCGCTAAGCGGCGGGCTTGGGCCCCAGGCTTTGCCGCCGCATTGGCGAGGCGCGTGGTTGCGGGCGAAGTTTCAAATAATTCGGGACTATAGCCTTGCACATACGGTTTTGCTGCTTACATATCTCGATGAGCACCTTACCCCTCGGCCCCGGCTAAGCACCGAGAGAAACGCTTGAACGAAGCGGTGATTTCTCGGTCCGGCCTACATTCGGGGCGGGGAAAGCGGAGATAGAAGACCAATGGGAAAAGTAATCGGAATCGACTTGGGAACCACTAATTCCTGCGTGGCTGTACTGGAGGCAGGAAATCCCGTTGTGATCGCCAATAGCGAGGGTGGCAGGACTACGCCCTCGGTGGTGGCTTTGAACGACAGCGGCGAGCGTTTGGTCGGGCAGATCGCCCGGCGCCAAGCGGTCACCAACCCCAAGAACACTATTTACGCGGTCAAGCGGTTAATGGGACGGCGTTTCGACGACGACGAGGTCAACAAGGCGCGCGAGCTATCACCCTTCGAGATCGTAAAAGGTGACAACGACGCCGCTTACGTGAAACTCGGAGGGGAGGTCAGCAGTCCCGCTGAAGTTTCCGCAATGATTCTGCAGAAGATGAAGCAGACCGCCGAGGATTATCTTGGTGAGAAGGTTACCGACGCGGTAGTGACCGTACCGGCATACTTCAACGACGGGCAACGCCAGGCCACCAAGGACGCCGGCACCGTCGCGGGCCTCAACGTATTGCGCATCATCAACGAGCCGACCGCGGCTTCTTTGGCCTACGGGCTGGATAAGAAAGGAGATCGCAAGATTGCGGTGTTCGATCTTGGCGGTGGCACTTTCGATATATCTATACTCGAACTCGGCGAGGGCGTTTTCGAGGTCAAATCCACCAGCGGCGATACTTTCCTGGGCGGAGAAGACTTCGACCAAGTGGTAATCGATTATCTGGTCGCTGAGTTCAAGAAGGACCAGGGCGTGGATTTGAGCGCCGATAAGATGGCTTTGCAGCGCCTCAAGGAAGCCGCCGAGAAAGCCAAGTGCGAGTTGTCCACTTCCCAGGAAACCGACATCAACTTGCCTTTCGTTACTGCCGATCAAAACGGTCCAAAGCATCTGAACATGAAGCTCACTCGTTCTAAGCTCGAGGCTTTGTGTTCCGATTTGCTCGATAAGCTCGACGGCCCTTGCCAGACGGCTATTCGCGACGCCGGGCTGTCGGCTTCGGAGATCGACGAGGTCGTGTTGGTCGGCGGGATGACGCGCATGCCGGCCGTGCAGGAACGGGTCAAGAGGATCTTCGGCAAGGAACCCAACAAGAGTGTGAACCCGGATGAGGTGGTTGCTTTGGGCGCGGCTATTCAAGGCGGCGTGCTGGCGGGCGAGGTCAAAGATGTGCTCTTGCTCGACGTGACCCCGCTGTCTTTGGGCATCGAGACTCTCGGCGGGGTGATGACGGTGTTGATCGAGAAAAATACCACCATCCCGGTCAGTAAGAGCCAAGTTTTTTCGACTGCCGACGATAATCAACCGGCGGTGTCGATCAAGGTGTTCCAGGGCGAGCGTGAGATTGCCGCCCATAACAAACTGCTCGGCGAGTTCGACCTGACCGGAATTCCGCCGGCGCCTCGTGGTGTTCCGCAGATCGAAGTTTCTTTCGATATCGACGCCGACGGTATTTTGCATGTGTCGGCTCATGATAAAGGCACCGGCCGCGAACAGAAGATCGAGATCAAGTCCGATAGCGGTCTTTCCAAGGAAGATATCGACCGCATGATAAAGGACGCTGAACTTCACGCGGCCGAGGATAAGAAGCGGCGGGAGTTGGTAGATGCGCGAAACGAGTTGGATTCGCTGATCTACCGTGTCGGTAAGAACATTGGAGACCTCGGCGAAGATCTCGACGAGGAGACCAAGAAGAGTATCGAGGCTGCGGTCGAGACCGCCAAGCCGGCCTTGGATAGCGACGATGTAGACAAGATCAAAGTCGCCAAAGAAGAACTCGAGAAAAGCGCGCACAAGCTGGCCGAAGCCATGTACAAGAAAGCTCAGGCCGAGCAAGCGCAGGCTCAATCCGAGGCCGCCCCGGGCGGTGATGCCGGCAGCGATTCGGACTCCGGCGGACCCGGTGGAGACGATGTGGTGGATGCGGATTTCGAAGAGGTAAAACCTTCGTAATCCACGACTTATAGGCTCGAGTTTCCTAAATGGGAGCAAGGCCTCCATTCGCTTTTGCGCGGGTGGAGGCTTTTTGCCGTCAGACCGAGCGGTTACATGGGCGGTTCGTGGCCATTACCGAAACCGCTCGTTAGATAGAACTCGTTAGAGAGAAACAGTGTCCACAGATTATTACGATATACTCGGCGTAGGCCGTGACGCATCCGCGGACGAGATCAAGAAAGCGTACCGCAAGATCGCGCTGAAGTATCATCCGGACCGCAATCCCGACAACAAAGACGAAGCCGAAGTCAAGTTCAAAGAGGCGAGTAAGGCTTACGAGATACTTTCGGATCCTGAGAAGCGTGGCAAATACGACCGTTTTGGTGCTGCTGCTTTCGAAAACGGCGGCGGCCCAGGGGGCTTCGATTTTGGTGCCGGTTTCGGTGGTGGTGCTGCCTTCGAGGATGCGCTCGGCGATCTGTTCGGTGATTTCTTCGGCGGCGCTTTCGGTGGCCGCCGCCGCTCACGCCGCGGCGGCGCGGCACGCGGAGACGACCTTCGCTACGACATGGAAATCGACTTCGAAGAGGCGGTCCGCGGTACCGAGCGGCGCATCTCGGTCCCGCGCACGGTCAACTGTCGTAGTTGTTCGGGTAGCGGTGCCAAGCCTGGAACTTCACCCGAGACCTGTCCGGCCTGCGGTGGCGCCGGCCAGGTTCGCTTTCAGCAGGGCTTGTTCCAGGTGGCCAAGACCTGCGGCCAGTGCAACGGCGAAGGCAAGATCAATCGCAGCCCCTGTCCGGATTGCCGTGGCCGCGGCCGCGAGCGCAGCATGCGCGAAATCAACGTAAAGGTGCCACCCGGGGTCGACAACGGCTCACGGCTGAAACTGCGCGGCGAAGGCGAGGCCGGCTTGCGCGGTGGCCCGCCCGGTGACCTCTACGTGGTGCTGCAAGTAAAACCCCACCCGTTGTTCCAGCGCGACGGCAACCACATCATGTGTGAAGTGCCGGTCAATATGATCGATGCCGCTCTCGGCGCCAAGATCGAGGTCCCGACACTCGACGGCATGGTGAAAATGACACTGCCTCCCGGCACCCAAAGCGGGCGGATCTTCAAGCTGTCGGGTAAGGGTGTGCCGGACGTGCACGGTGGAAGGCGCGGGGATCACTACGTCTCGGTGCAGGTGGAGATCCCCAAGACGCTGAGCAAGAAGCAGCGGCAACTGCTCGAAGAGTTCAAGGAGGAGTCCAACAAGGATTCTGAATCCTTGGTCGTCCGCTTCGCCGAGAAGGTTCGCGAACTCTGGGGTTCTTAGCCCAACGGCGTCGGGGCATGGGCATGGGCATGGGCTGAGTCGGTGGGGGCTGGATTGCCGACCGAGCATCGTCAGGAGTAGGATACGCCACGCGGCGACGAGGTCGATTGCAAGGCGGTTCTCGAGACTTCCCTCGGGCTTTGACCAATAACTTTGATTTCTTCGGACGCAGCGTAGCTCTTACCGAAGCTCTGGCTGCGGGCTGTACTCCAGTGTTGACGAGGCCACGTTGCTCCCGTGCCCGCTAGCTCCGCACTTCAACAGACACGGCTGCTACTCCTGCGGTGGCTCTAGGAGCTCGAAACTCTGGGCCAGTGCGGCGTGGGGGCCGTAGAGAACCAGCAGGTCTCCAGCTTGCAAACACATATCGGCAGGAGGGTTGGATATCGGTTCTCCGTTGCGCACCATGGTCAGTATTAGCGCTCCGGTTCGCTGCTTTAAGTCGAGTTGGGCAAGGTTCAGTCCACAAGCAAAACTGCCGGGCATCACTTCGGCCCGCTCGAGAATTCCGGCGCCGATCAGCTTCTCGATTTCCGGTAGCAGGTCGAAAGAAGAAGCGGTGCCGCGCATCGCGTGGTAGTGGCCGGCGCGGATGATACCTTCCTGAATCCTGGCCACATGGCGCGGGACTCCGAGCCTTTCCAGCAAGCGTACGAACAGCTCGACCGAGGCTTCGAACTCTGCCGGTATTACTTCAGTGGCGCCCAGCCGTTCGAGTTCCGCGATTTCCTCGACCTTGTGCGCGCGTACCAGAATCGCGGCGTGGGGGTTCATCTGCCGGGCTACCGAGACGATCCTGCGGGTCGCGGCGGGATCGCTGACCGCCACGACCACGGCGCGGCAGTGGGCGAGGCCCGCGGCTTGCAACACCGAACGCTTGCTGCCGTCGCCGAAACGCACCGGCATGCCCTCGCTTTGCGCCGAGCGTACCCGGCCCGGATCCATGTCCAATACGGCGAAAGGAATGGAAGTCTCGGCCAGTACCCTGGCCACGGCTTGGCCGGTAACGCCGTAGCCGATTACCGCAACATGATCGGCAAGATCCGGAGAGTCTTTCGAAGAAGACAGATCACGCAGTGACAGGCGCCGGCCGGCTGCGACTAGGAAAGGGGTAGCGGCCATGGTGGTAACCGCCGTGCCCAGTATGGCCTGTTGCAAAGAACTCGAGATCAACCCCAAGGCTCCGGCCTGGCTGCTCAGTACGAAGGAAAACTCGCCGAGCTGTGCCAAAGCCAACCCGGAGATCAAACCCAGTCGCGGAGATTTCCACACGATTCCTACGATCAGTGCCGAGAGCAGCCCTTTCAGAGCGACCGCCGCAAACAGCAACAGGGGCAGCAACGGCGCTTCTAGCATCAGCCCGGGGTCGAAA
The DNA here is from genome assembly GCA_024276575.1 of Candidatus Binatota bacterium. Taxonomy (GTDB): domain Bacteria; phylum Desulfobacterota; class Binatia; order UBA1149; family CAITLU01; genus JAJRWY01. Next base: position 1,429 of record JAJRWY010000094.1, on the reverse strand, counting down.
AGCATTCCGACACTAGAGAAGAACAGGGCCACGAAAGCGTCGCGCAACGGCAGCAGTTCGGCAAACACTTGCTGCGCATACAGAGTCCTTGACAAAGCCAAACCTGCGAGAAAAGCGCCGAGTGGCAAGGACAGGCCCAAGGCGGTAGCGCCCAGCGCCATACCCAGAGCCGCGAGCAGCGCTACCGGGGCGAAAAGCTCGGGCGTCTTGGTGCGGGCGGTCAGCTCCAGTGCTCTGGGCAAGACCACTCTCGATAGCGCAACCAGGACGAGCAGTGCGGCAGTGGTGGCGCCGAGAGCCTGCAACCCGGCTTGCCAGGCTTGCTCGGCCGGTGAGGCCAGCACCGGAAGAAAGAGCATCATCGGTACCAGTGCGAGATCCTGGAACAGTAGTATGGAAGCTGCGGCACGGCCGTGTGGAGCGTCTATCTCGCCGCGGTCGGAGTAGAGTTTGAAGACCAGTGCCGTGCTGGATAGTGCGACTACGAAGCCTCCTACTACTGCTGCCTGAAACGGCAGCATCGTGAAGTGCAGCAGGCAAGTGGTTGCCGCGATGGTTGCGACCACTTGAGCCGCCCCGGTCGCAAGCATTCTGATTAGCTCACGGCGGCCGCGGTCGATGCGGAGTTCAATGCCGACGCCGAACAAGAGCAAGGCAACGCCGATTTCGGCTAGGCGCTCGATGCCGTAGGAGTGTTCTATCAGTCCGAGGCCGCCCGGACCGGCCGCCACTCCGATGAGCAAGTAGGCGACCACGGGCGGTATGCGCGCGGCGCGGCCGGCGACCGCGCCCGCACAAGCGATCGCAAGAAGAATGACGATCTCGGTCAGCAGCACATCATCGCCATGGTGGCGATGTAGCCTCTGCCGGTCAATACGCGGGTCTGCGCTTCCACTGCGGTGGCGGTGATTCCGGGAGCATAATCGTGCCACCTGCTTTCTATGGAAGCTTCCGGGCCTATGGTAGCTCGGGGCGCCGCTGTGCATCGCCTCTCGAGCCAGGGAGAAGGGTTCCAGGGAGGTTCTGTCGTATCCGGTGGCGGTGACCGTCCGTTTCCTCTGGAACTTTCGCTCGCGCTTTGCGGGGCTCTCGTCAATAATCCGGATCATGCCCGGCATCGACTCTTTGGAAGAGTTCTCTTTTATAGGTGAGATAATCTCGATGGTTGAGAGCGCCGGGGCCGGTGACAGAGTGCGTTTGGGGCCGGGTGACGATGCCGCTGCTTTGCGCAGTTCGCGCCGCATTCTGGCTAGTACCGACACCCAAACCGAAAACGTCCATTTTCGCAGCGCTTGGTTGAGCGCCGCAGAACTCGGGCGCAGGGCTTTCCGCGTTGCTGTTTCCGATATCTCGGCGATGGGGGGCCGGCCGCACCATGCGCTGCTGGCCTTGAGCCTCCCCTCCCATACCAGCGTCGCTTACGCACGTT
>JAJRWY010000093.1 GCA_024276575.1 Candidatus Binatota bacterium | reverse complement strand
GCCCGTGAGATCGGCCCAAGCGCAGCGATGAGGCCCGCAGGCGTACTAACAGTACGTCGAGGGCCGAAAAGCGAGCACGGGCCGAGATTGCGGGCGATTGAGGCTCGTAGCAGAGGTTTCATGAATAATGCGGGTTAGGCCGCAGACTCAAGGTTCTCTCGTAAAATACGAGGGTGCCTTGCCGCTATACGGAGCAAGCCTATCGCGGGTCCTTCAGGTTTGCGCCGCCCTTGCTCCCAGTTGCGCAGCGTGTGGACGCTGATGCCCATCGCCTGCGCGAACCGCACTTGCGTAAGCCCTGTGAACCGTCGCAACGCGGCAACGTCATCGCCGGAGTCGAACTGTCCCTTGATCAGACGCTTACGGAGTCGCGCAGGAATCGCACGTTCAAACTCGGCCTCAGTCAACTCAAGGTATCTGCTCATGGCGTTCGCCCTCCGCAATAGCTGTGATACAGCGCTGTTTCACGCCTAGTCGCGAGCCGAGCGGAAAGAATCCGAAACATTTCGTCGTCTGGCTCTGTCTTGACTACCACAATCAGTCCGCGGCGGATCGGCCCAACACAGATGAAGCGATCCTCTGATAGAGAGTGATCTTCATCGAAGATCTCAAGGTAATCGACGACCCCCATGAATAGCTCACTTGCCTCTTCAAAAGACAGGCCGTGCTTCTTCTGATTCTGCCGGTCTTTCTGGTCATCCCACTCGATTCGCACTCACGTGCATACTATAAGCCCCTGACTTACTCAGTCAATGACTTATCTGTAATCGGCGCCCAGCGACTTCAAGTAGCCCCCACCTTACGCTGGCCTTGAGCGGCCGGCGCACTGCGCTTGCCGTCACCGCCGCGGATCATGCCGGTCCGCACGCAACGGTTAGCTTGTCGTTTGTCGCGGTCCCCGGTAACGATGATCTCGCATCGCTAACACACCGCGCATGCAATGAACTTGTCATCGTCCGAGTCGCGACTTATCGGAGCTGTCGGAGCAACCGGGTCGACAAGAAGAGAATGCGCGGTCACAAGGTCGAGAACGCGATCAGCTCCGATATCACCGTAGCGAGCGCTCAGCTTGGCAGCCACGCCTCGGTATTCGGTCAGAATCTCCACTGAGAGCAGCAGTTCGAATTGCCCATCCAACCACTGGCCGAGCACCTCCGCCGCTGCGCCCCCGAAGTAGATCCCAGACATGACGACGTTCATGTCGACTACACCCTCACCGTTTCGATCGTTTATCCCGGATCACCTTCTTGAGATCATCTCTTCGCATACCGGCACGCCGAGCAGCGCGGCGCGCTTGATCCAGTAAAGGTCGAAACTCCGACAGTGCGGGAGTCTGGATCAACTTGAGCACAACCGTGTCACCTCGCCCTACCACGACGAACTGCGAGCCTGGTTCCAAGCCCAGCTTTGCGCGGATATCCTCAGGAATCACGACCTGTCCCTTGGATGAGAGTTTGGTAGTGGCAAGATCACCCATAGTTTCACCTCGCGTCCAGTCTTACCAGTAAGACGTCCGGCAAGCAACAAAACAAGCTAACGCCGGCCGATCACCGGCGCGAGCCAGCGGTATCGCTCCGCGACGGGGAGGATGAGGCGCGCTGGCTCGCGTCCGAGTGCATCGGCTTGTTCGGCTTCTCCACCAGCCTTCCGGAAACGAACTTGTGAAGCAGGCTCGAAATAAGTGTCTGGTACGGGATGCCTTCTTCCAAAGCCCTCGTTTGCAGGGCAGTTAGGTCTTTGCTGGAAATCCGGATGTTGACCCGTCGATCCTTTCGGAATGTGGCTTTTGCGTACTCCTGATAGCGATCGAGGTCCCGCTTTCCTTTCTTGACGGATTTCCACTCGCCACCTTCGACGGAGCGGAGCAGGGCCTTCTCTTCGCGATCGAGTTTGTTCATTCTTTCTCACCTCCTCGGAGGTACTGTCGGGTTGCCTTCCGGCTCGGAATAATCGTTTTTAGAAATACACCGTCTTCGACTTCCACAAACGGGACAAGATACGCGTAGCTATCAATCTCGAGCACGAAGATCCGCTGCCCAGCGTATCGCTCCATGTTTGGATGTTCCAAGATGTCCAGGACGTCGCCTGCCTCGACGCGGAGCACGATCTCTTAGAACGAGATGCCGCGCTCTTCCTTGAGTCGCTCGTTCTTCTCGGAACTCCACAGGAAGTACTTCACGCACCGATTCTAAGACAATGTGTGCCTATTGGCAACAGCACTCTTCCTCAGGAACAACCCGAAAGGGAAGGCCTACCTGCAGCGCATGGTGCGCAAGCATGGCAAAGCCAAGGCACTCAGTATCCAGGCCCATAAGCTTGGCAGGGCCGTATACTACATGATGGCACGAAGGCAGACATTCGATGCCGTGAAACGAAGTCAGAGCAGCCGAAACGTAGTGGCATCAGGGGTTTCGAGGGTGAGAAGGACATTGCGCTCGGTGGGAGAGCTTTACCTCTTGACAAACGGTGGGCTTATAAGTGTTCGGCGACGGCCGTCGTGATCGAGAGCCTTGTTTCATCTTATACTTTTCTAATATTGAACCTTTCCGGTCGGGGTAGTACGCTCGGGGCGTGAACATCGAGCTACCTACCGCCACGGAGGCGCAGCTCCGCGAACTCGCCACACAGCAAGGCAGAGACCTGTGCGCCGTAGTCG
>JAJRWY010000092.1 GCA_024276575.1 Candidatus Binatota bacterium | reverse complement strand
TTGGCGTTGAGATTTCGCGCTCGCCAAGCGGAGGTAGCGCTGACCAAGCGCGAGTTCTTTCCCGATCTTGCGGTGATCGGCTCATACAACAGCCTTTGGGATGCCGCCGAGCGACGGCCAACCGCCGGCTTCGGCTTCAACGTTCCCATCCAGCTCGGTAGGCGTAGGGCGGCTCTGTCCGAGGCGGAAGCCAAGGCGAGGCAAGCCCGCGCACATCTCGAAGAGGCGCACGCCCAGGTTCTCTTCGAAGTCAGTCGCGCCGCAGACGAAGTAGCCGAGAGCGCGCATGTCGTACGGCTCTACGGGTCCTCAATCGTTCCCGCTTCTGAGGAGAGCCTCGAAGCTGCCCGCTCCGGGTATGCGACCGGGACGAACGATTTCCTGACACTGATCGTGGCCGAGAAAGCCTTGATGCTCGCTCGCCTAAGTCACGAAGAAGCGCTGGCCCGCTATCACCAGGCTCACGCCCGACTCGACAAGGCGATCGGAGGCGGGATTACCAACTTGGAGACAAAGCCATGAGACATTTAGGACTCAGGTTCGTAGCGGCCGCCGTCGTGATCACTATCGCGGTCGCCCGGTTCGATTCTGGGCCCGTATTCTCCGTAGCGCTGGTGGCGAACACGGAAGGAGAAAAGGGCGCGAAAGACGAAGGAGCGGCGATCGATCGCTACACATGTTCGATGCACCCTACCGTTCACTCGCAAGATCCAGGCACTTGCCCCATCTGCTCGATGGATCTCACGCCGGTCACGCGCGAGGAGGTTCAGTCTGGAACGATTCACGTGGACTCGCTCCGCCGCCAGCTTATCGGCGTGAAGACTGCATCGATTCGCCGTCAGGAAGTCGTGATCCCCATACGAGCCCTAGGCCGCCTCACGTACGATGAGCGGCGGCTTACCGACGTTACGTTAAAGTACAAGGGTTGGATCGGTGAGGTGTTCGCGGACTACACGGGCGTCGCGGTCACAGCGGGCGAACCGCTGTTTAGCGTCTACGCGCCGGAGCTGCTTTCTGCCCAGGACGAGTTTCTCGAAAGCCATCGCCGCTCTCGTACGACCGGCAGCAGTTCGCTGCTTAGGACCGCCCGTCGGCGCCTTCGTCTATGGAACGTCACCGATTCGCAGATCGACGAACTCGCCAAGACGGGTCAGGCCTCGGAATTCCTTCCACTGCTTTCGCCGGTAAGCGGGACAGTCATCGAAAAATACGTCGTCGACGGGAGCGCCGCGGATGCCGGAAAGCTCCTGTATCGGATCGCTGACCTCAGCAACTTGTGGGTGGTGGCAGACATCTATGAGGAGGACCTCCCGTTGGTAAAAGTAGGGCAGAGCGCGAAGCTCACGCTGTCCTACCTGCCCGGGAAGACGTTCGGCGGAACGGTCTCCTACATCTACCCCTACCTGGACCCCACGAGCCGCACGGCGCGCATTCGGTTGGAGGCAAGCAATGTTGCCGGCGAACTCAAGCCGAACATGTACACGAACGTAGAGTTCGAAGTTGCCTACGGTGAGTACGTCGTCGTACCGGAAGAGGCCGTCATCATGGCCGGAAAGACCCAGCTCGTGTTTGTCGACCTCGGAGAGGGGCGGCTCAAGCCGCGCAAAGTAACCCTTGGCCGGAAAGGGCCCGGTGGGTTCATCGTGCTTGATGGTCTTGATGAGGGTGAAACCGTTGTCACTTCAGGAAACTTCCTCATAGCCGCCGAGAGCAAGCTCAAGGCCGGGCTGGACCAATGGTAGACGGCCCCCCGCAACATTCTGGTCCGGTAGACAGAGCGATCGCTTCGTGCGCGCGCAACCCGCTTCTCACGGTCTTTACGGTGGCCGCCTTCGCCTTGTGGGGCTACTACTCGCTGCGCAACATTCCGCTCGACGCCATTCCGGATCTCTCCGACACCCAGGTGATCGTACTCACGGAGTGGCCGGGAAGAAGCCCCGATCTCGTCGAGGATCAGATCACCTATCCCATCTCGACGACGCTTCTCGCGGCGCCGCAAGTGAAGTTCGTTCGTGGCCAATCCTTCATGGGGTTGTCCTTCGTCTACGTCATCTTCGAAGACGGAACCGACATCTACTGGGCACGCTCACGGGTGCTCGAATATCTCAATAGCGCTCAGGGGAAGCTCCCGGAAGGCATCACGCCCACCCTGGGCCCAGACGCCACGGGAGTTGGCTGGGTGTTTCAGTACGCTCTGGTCGACAAGACCGGCAGCCATGACCTCTCGGAACTACGCACACTACAAGACTGGTATGTCCGATACTGGCTGGAAAGCGTGAAAGGCGTTGCCGAGGTCGCACCTATCGGAGGTTTCGTAAAGCAGTATCAGGTCAACCTCGACCCGAACAAACTTCTTGCGTTCGAGCTGCCCATCAACGACGTGGTTAAAGCCATCCGGCGCTCGAACAACGACGTCGGGGGTCGGGTGCTCGAGATCGCCGGTCATGAGCAATTCGTCCGGGGACGCGGTTACATAACGTCGGTAGAGGACCTCGAAGACATCCCCCTCAAGGTATCGGCAACCGGCGTGCCCGTTCTGCTACGAGACGTCGCGACCATACAGCTAGGCCCGGACATGCGTCGCGGAATTGCCGAGCTGAACGGCGAAGGCGAAACCGTCGGTGGCATCGTCGTCATGCGCTACGGCGAGAACGCCCTGCGCGTGATCGACGCCATCAAGAAGCGGATTGAGGAAACGAAGGACTCACTCCCCGAAGGAGTCGAACTGGTGGTTACCTATGACCGCTCGGAACTCATCCTTAGGGCCGTCGATACTCTTCGGCACACGCTGATCGAAGAACTCATCGTCGTAAGCCTCGTCATCGCGGTTTTCCTACTTCACGCACGCTCTGCGCTCGTTCCCATCATCACGCTGCCGCTCGCCGTCCTTCTCGCTTTCATTCCGATGTTCGCCCAGGGCCTTACGGCCAACATCATGTCGCTCGGCGGGATCGCAGTGGCCATCGGCGCGATGGTCGACGCGTCGGTCATCATTATCGAGAACGTTCACAGAAAGTTGTAAGCCTGGGAGACCGACGGTCGACAAGGGCCACGGCTCGAGGTTCTCATCGGGGCGATGCAAGAAGTCGGCCCCAGTATCTTTGTCTCTCTCGTGATCATCACCGTGTCCTTCTTGCCAGTCTTCACGCTCGAAGGCACCGAGGGAAGGCTCTTCAAGCCTCTCGCGTTCACGAAGACCTATTCGATGGGATTCGCGGCAGTCCTCGCGATCACGCTCACGCCGGCACTGGCCGCGATCTTCATCCGCGGGCGGATCCGCAGCGAACAGCAGAATCCCATCAACCGTTGGCTGATCGCGGGCTACACGCCGGTGGTGCGCTGGGTAGTCCGGCACCGCTATCTCATGGTCGGAACCGCCATTGTACTCATGCTCGTCACGGTGCCCATCTTTTTGCGCCTCGGAAACGAGTTCATGCCGCCTCTCAATGAAGGGACAATCCTTTACATGCCGACGTCGCTTCCCTGCATGTCCATCACCGAGGCCACCAAGACACTTCAATCCATGGACCGCGAGCTACGAAAGTTCCCGGAGGTGGAGTCCGTGTTCGGAAAGATGGGCCGCGCGCGAACGGCAACCGACCCAGCGCCGCTGTCGATGGTGGAGACGGTGGTCGTACTGAAGCCGGAATCCGAGTGGCGGCCGGGGCTTACATGGGACGGGCTCATCGCTGAGATGGATGAGAAACTTCAGTACCCGGGCATGCCCAACATCTGGTGGATGCCCGTTCAGACCCGCACGGAAATGCTGGCCACCGGCATCCGGAGCGCGCTCGGCATCAAGGTTTTCGGACCCGACTTGGCGACGATCGAGAAGGTCGCTGTCGAGATCGAGCACGCCCTCCAGAAAGACGCTCGCACACAGCCCAACACCCGCAGCGCCTTCGCCGAGCGAGTCACGGGCGGCTACTTCATAGACTTCAATATCAAGCGATCAGAGGCGGCTCGGCACGGGCTTACCGTTGGCGACGTCGAGGACGTCATCATGTCCGCGATCGGTGGGATGAATGTCTCTCAGACGATCGAGGGACGAGAGCGCTATCCGATCAATGTCCGCTATTCGCGCGAGTTTCGAGACGACCTCGAGGCGCTCAAACGAGTACTCATCCCTACGCCGACGGGTGCGCAGATCCCTATCGGTCAGATAGCAGACATCGAACTGACGACAGGCGCCCCGATGATCCGCAATGAAGACGGCCAACTGCTGGGGTTCGTCTTCGTCGACGTTACCGAACGTGGGATCGCGGACTACGTTGTGGATGCTCGGCAAGTCGTGGCCGAACGGGTGACTTTACCGCCAGGATACCGCTTGGAATGGGCGGGACAGTTCACATACTTCGAACGCGCGAGGGCGCGGTTGAAGATCGTCGTGCCGCTAACTCTCCTCGTGGTCACGTTTCTTCTCTACCTGCATACGCGCTCCTTCGTCGAGACGTCCATCGTGCTTCTCGCCGTGCCATTCTCGCTGATCGGCGCAGTGTGGCTGCTCTATCTTCTCGACTACAACCTGAGCGTCGCCGTATGGGTCGGCCTAATCGCGCTCGCAGGCCTCGACGCCGAAACCGGGCTCGTGATGCTACTCTACCTCACGCTGGCTCATCGTTCACGATGTGACAGTGGGGAGATGAAAAATGCCGAGGACCTCGAGGAAGCGATCATCGACGGGGCGGCAAAGCGCGTGCGACCAAAGCTCATGACAGTTGCGACGACCTTCATCGGTCTTCTTCCCGTGATGTGGAGCAGTCGGACCGGTGCGGACGTGATGAGGCGGATCGCGGCACCGATGGTCGGAGGGCTGGGAACGTCTTTTCTCCTCGAGCTAATGGTCTATCCGGCCCTCTTCGCAATTTGGAAGGGTGCTGAGCTGCGGGCGCGGAGACGGTCGTAGGGAACGGTATCGAGCGTCGGAGCGAACCCACATCAGAAAATTGCTTCCCCGGCGCGCCGGAGGCTTGTCGAAGACGAACTCTCGAATGTCTTGTCATTTATACTGCGTTTTGCGCGGAGATTCGGTGTGAATCTTCCCGCGGCGTTTGTAGCCAAGATTGAGAAGAACGCCGAGCGCTATCCGGTGTCCAGGTCGCGTGGATGTAGCCTTGCTCAGACCACAACTACGGGGCTTTGGCGAGACGGTGAAGAGTGGGCCGGATAAACCTGGGCCGGGGCGTGCCCGGAAGATCGATGTCTTCATTCGGTACTGCCTCCAGAATAATGAGAGGCTGTTCGCCCGAAGGCGCAGCGGCCAGTTCGACGCCCTAACCGACGAGTTGATCGAGGCGATTGGATTGTAGACAGAGCCGTGCACCCTCGATCGAGCTTACCCCATCGACTTTACGGGGGAATTCGCTTTTTGTGCTGGGGAACTGCCCATTAGCGCTGGCCCACAGTGGACGCTACCAGAGCGTCTCGACAACTGTAGCATCGACGATCTTACGGTCTTTCGTGATCAGGGTCAGCCCGTGCGCTCGTGCGGTAGCCGTGATCACACGATCGAAAGGATCGCGGTGCGGCAATTCGACGCAGACGGCGTCGGCAGCAATCTGCGCGTCCAGTGGAAGAATTTCCAGTTTCGCGACAAACGCCGCGAGCCCCGCACCAAGGCTAGGCTTCAGGGTGAGGGTGCCACGCTCGGCGAGCAACGCAATCTCTAGCAACGATATACTGGCTATTGCGATGGCATCTTCGCCCTCGATCGCTGTTTGAGCGCCAACTCCGAGATTACTGTTGCCTTCGAGCAGCCACACGGCGGCGTGTGTGTCGAGAAGGTAGTGGATCATCAGAGGGAGGCGCCCCAGTCGCCCTCACTGGCGCCGGAGTCCGCTTCGCTCATTGTCCCCGAATCGATCGTCGAAGCGAGACAGCCGAACATGGAGCGGCCCGCGGGTTTCTCCGCGGTCAGCACGAGGTCGCCTTCCTTGGTCCTGATCACGACGCGTTCACCGGCTAGAGCGGCTCGACGAATCTTCGGGAAGTTCCTGAGCAATTCGCTCACGTTCGTTTGCATGTCATATAATTTGTCATGCGAATCTCCTGTATGCAAGGCCCGGATTGACCTGTTGCGGATCGTCAGTATTCCGATCGGGAGCGCGCGTCGGGAAGCGCAGGTGCATCTTGACTCAGGCTACAGCAAACGGAGTAAAGTCGAGACGACGTTCCATAACTACAACTACGAGGCTTTTCATAACGCTAAATAACAAACAAGGCCGTCGTGGGCCCGGCGATGCGACCGAGACCGATCCTCTGTAAATGCTCGCCCGACCCCGTCACGCCCTCGGGGGACACCCAGAAGCGGCCAGAGGGGGACGTCTGAAAACCGGCCAGTAGAAACGCAGGCGGGACGTTAGCAGCGCATCGGAGCAAGTGCTCCGGATGCACGATGAGCAACGTCTTGAGCAGTGAAAAGCAGCAGCAAGTTCTAACGCGCTTCGTCGGCAAACTGCGCACCGTCGGTCATCGTGACGAGGCTCATCCGGTCATCACCACCAAGGCGGGAGAGGAGGCCCAGGTCGACTACGGCGACGGGCCCATGGTGCGCGATCCCGCCACCGGCGAGCTTTCGCGCGAGCACATGTGCACACAGCGCGGACGGCGGCGCCGACTAGAGAAGGACCGACTGCGCAAGACGCCGCCCGGTGTACTGGCCTTGCTTGAGCGCGCCCGCGATGAACACATTCACCAGCACTACGATCGCGCTGAGTGGTGAAACGACCCCCGGATCCGCGTCGGCGCCTGCATTGCGTGCGAGGCTTCGCTGCGAGCGGCAAGCGCCCTTTAGACTCTCCACTTTTCGTAGTGCCGGTTTCGGCTACCGGCATGGAATCAGAAAACGGTCTCGGTGTCTGGGCTCAGTCGAGGGCTTCAACCACGGTGGAGATACCCATTCCCGCACCGATGCATTGGGTTGCAAGCCCGTAGCGAGTGCCACTGCGGCGAAGCTCCATCGCGACGGTGGTCACCAAGCGTGATCCGGTGGCTCCCAGCGGATGTCCTATGGCGAGCGAACCGCCGTTTACGTTGACTCTGTCCAGGGGGATTCCCAATTCCTTGACAGAGGGCAGCACCTGGGCAGCGAAGGCTTCGTTGAATTCGACGCGGTCTATCTGTTCGGCCGAAACGCCCGCGTTGGCCATCGCCTTTTTGGAAGAAACGACGGGTCCCAGTCCCATGAGCTGAGGTTTGACGCCGCCCACTGCCATGCCGGTGATTCTTGCCAAGGGTTCCAGTCCCAGTTTGGCCGCCTTCGTTTCGCTCATCAGCAAGGCGGCTGAGATCCCGTCGTTGGTTGGACAGGAGTTGCCGGGGGTGATGACGATCTCCTTTTCCGCGAAGCTGACGGCTCCACGTATGGTCTTGAGTTGCGCAAGCTTCTCCACGGTAGTGTCGGGACGCACGCATTCGTCCTGGTTGAAAACCACCGTTGGCCCGTGTTCGGCTTCCACCCAATTGCCTTCGTCGTCGAAGACCGGTTGCTCTACTTCCAAGGGAACGATCTCATCTTCGTAGGTTCCGGCATCCTGGGCGGCCGCGGTCTTGGCATGGCTCTGGGCGGCGAAAGCATCGAGTTCTTCGCGGCTGAGCCCGTAAACGTCGGCTACGTTCTGCGCGGTTTGCACCATCGACTGTATCCACGGTGTTTTCAGGATGAAGTCGGGGAAGGGCACGGAGAAATAGCGCCCGTGGTCCGGTGCCGGCGCTCTTTGGACCTCGTTCAACTCGGCTATTTTCTGGTTCATCTTGGTGATGCGCGTACTGCCCCCGCCACCGCCGAGTCCGCGGCCCATTCTCTCGATGCCCATGGCTACACCGCATTCTATGTTGCCGACCATTATGCCCATGGCGATGCGGTGCATGGTCTCCATGCTGGAGCCACACTGCCGGTTGGATTGGAAAGAACATACTTCGAGCGGCAGCCCCGCGAGACGTTGGACGGTGCCGATGAAACTGAACTCCGCGCGGCCGCCGACATTACCGAGGCCGACGTCTTCGATCATCGAGTCCGGCACTTTAGGGTTTCGATCAAGTAGGGCTCTAAGCACCACGGCGCCCGCGTCGTCGAGCCGTGTTGCGGCCAGCGATCCGCGCCCGCCTCTGGCAAAACCCGACCTTGCTCCGTCAACCAAGACAACATTTTCAAGCTTCATAGCGGTACCGTGTCCTTGTTGCCGCCGCAGCAATGGTTTGCGACAGCGGCAGTTTTGATAGCGTTGATAAGACTCCAAGAAGCGCAACCCGATACTATTCGAGGCGCCTTAGCGCAAGAGCCGGGCAGTCAGATAGCCAGGCAGCCAGGGAGCCCGGTGGCCAGGGAGCCCGGTGGCCAGAGAGCCCGGCGGGCAGCGCGCGACAGGCGGAGCCCGGTGGCCGGAGGCGCTGAACAGAGCTATGATTTTCGATACCGCGATGGACAGGGCCGGGGAGACCGCACTTAGCGATACCGTACGCAGTCGTACTTGGGCCGAGCTGAGCGAGCGGGCGACGCGGCTGGCGCGGTGGATTCGCGAAGAAGCGGCTCTAGAGCCGGACGATCATGCTACCGTGTTGATGTCGAACAGGGTCGAGTATGTAGAGATCACGCTTGCGGCGCTGCTATCCGGTATCTGGCTCACTCCGGTAAACCGCCACTTGGCCTCCGCCGAGATCTCCTATGTGATCGAAGATTCCGGTGCCAAGCTTCTGTTTTGTGATGAGGATCATCGCGAGATGGCTTGCGTTGCCGCCGGCGTCGGGCAACGGGCGCTTGGGGAATCCGGCGGTCGCAATGCACCAAGTGCCGGCAAGTATTCATCCTCCGGCGGTCGCTCGACAAGTGATGTGCAAATTGTCTGCACCGGCGCTGGACTCGAGGCTTGCATCCGCTCGGGGGCCGATCGGGCGATGCCGGTGGACGGGCCTGCGGGCGGGACCATGTTTTATACTTCGGGAACCACTGGTCGGCCCAAGGGAGTAAAGCGGGCTCGCGCGGAAAATCTCGAGGCGGCATTTCAGGCCATGGCTGCCGCCGGCGCTACACTGGGTTTGGATGGAAGCGGGCCGCATTTGGTGACCGGCCCGCTGTATCATGCTGCGCCGCTACTGTTCGCCCTCTACGACCAGGTAAACGGCGCGCCGATGATCATCATGCCCAAATGGGAGGAGGGCCATGCCCTACGGTTGATAGCGCAATGGGGCGTGAGACACACCCATATGGTGCCTACGATGTTTGTAAGGTTACTCCGTAAATACAGAAAGATATCTAGTAAATATAATGTAATGCATGAGATAGAAAAAATGCCGGACGTCTCTTCTTTGACTCTGTTGCTGCACGGGGCGGCGCCGGTTGCCGAGCAGGTCAAGCGGCGAATGATAGATTGGTGGGGCGAGATACTGGTCGAGTACTGGGGTGCGACCGAGGGCGGGGTTTGCACGCTGGTCGATTCGCGTGACTGGCTCGATCATCCGGGGACTGTGGGACACGCCACTGTCAACTTCGAGATATTTGCACGTGATGAGGATGGCCGGGTTCTGGATCCGGGGGAGACCGGAGAACTGTATTGCCGCCACCGCAAATTGGATCGAGTCTTCGAGTATCACGGCGATGCCGCCAAGACCGCCGCTGCCCATCCCGAGCCCGGTTTGTTCAGTAGCGGGGACCTCGGACGTGTAGATGCAGACGGTTATGTTTATCTGGCTGACCGCAAGTCCAACATGATCATTTCCGGCGGAGTCAACATATATCCTGCCGAGGTAGAGCAAGTATTGCAGCAGCACCCGGCGGTGGCCGACGCCGGTGTATTCGGCATTCCTGACGACGAGTGGGGTGAAAGCGTCAAGGCTGCAGTGGAGTTGCTTCCGGGTTTCGTTGCTGGGCGGAGCACCGAGCGAGATATTCTCGACTTCGCGCGCGGCAAGCTGGCTGCTTACAAGGTGCCGCGTTCGGTGGATTTCGAAGATCGGCTTCCACGTCACCCCACCGGCAAGCTGTTGATAATAGAACTGCGCGACCGCTACTGGGAGGGCCGTGCCAAGAAGATCTGATCACGGTTGACCTGAATGCCGCGCAGACTATTCAGATGGGGCGGCGTAGGATATACGGCCTCGGATATACACAGGAGCTTTCATGGAAATCGGCGCAACCATTTTTGCCACCGACCAATCGATGAACATCGTGAAACTGGCCCGCGAACTCGAGCAGCGAGGATACAGTTCTCTTTACGTCCCGGAGCACACCCATATCCCCTGCAGCCGCGATACGCCGCCACCGACCGGGGATGAAGTCTTGCCGCAGGAGTACCTGCGAACGCTCGATCCCTTCACCGCCCTGGCCGCTGCCGCTGCGGTTACCGAGCGCCTTCGTATCGGGACCGGCATCTGCTTGGTGGCGCAGCGCGAAGTGCTGGTTACCGCCAAAGCCGTTGCTACGCTCGATATGCTTTCGGGCGGCCGCTTCGTTTTCGGTGTCGGTTTCGGCTGGAACCGCGAAGAGATGGACAATCACTCGGTAGATTTTCGCAGCCGCCGCGAGCTTTCGCGAGAGCGAGTCTTGGCCATGAAGAAACTCTGGGCTGAAGACCGGGCCGCCTATGACGGGGACTTCGTTCGCTTTAGTGAAAGCTGGTCGTGGCCCAAGCCTGTGCAGCGACCCGGGCCGCCGGTGCTCATCGGCGGTGCAGCGGGGCCCAAGCTGTTCAGCCACATAGCGGAGTATGCCGACGGTTGGATGCCGATCGGTGGCGCCGGCATTTCCAAGGCCGTACCGGCCTTGCGCCGGGCGGTCGAGGCGGCGGGGCGTGATTTCAGCTCTATTCAAATAATCCCTTTTGGAACAGTGCCTGAAGCAGGAAAGCTCGAGTATTACGCGAGCTTGGGGATTCGCGAAGTGGTGATCCGGCTTCCGTCGGCGTCGGCCGAGGAAGTGCTACCGTTGCTTGATGAGTATGCGAAGTTCGTCTGAAGCGCGTGCCGAAGGCGTTAGTGTCGCCATTGTCACCAAAGGGTTGCTTGATGAGTATGCGAAGTATGTCTGAAGCGGCGGGGGTGCCGGGACGGCGCTTTGCGTGCCGGGACTTTTCCCTGGAGATGAGAGATGCCGCTTGATTCCAAGACTATTCCCCGTTTGGTGGCCGCTGCGGCTGCACGCTTCGGTGAGGCGGCCGCAATCGAAGACGGCGCCGTGAGCCTGAGCTTTACCGAGCTTGCCGCGGCCGGTCTTGCAGCATCGAGGGCCTTTTGTGCGGCGGGCATCAGCAAGGGGGATCGCGTCGCGATCTGGGCACCCAACTTTCACGAGTGGATAGTGGCGGCCATAGGTTTGCAGTCGGCCGCTGCGGTGCTGGTCCCCTTGAACACGCGGCTCAAGGGGGCCGAGGCGGGCTATGTTCTGGAAAAAAGCGGCGCGCGCATATTGCTGACCGTCGAGAATTTTCTCGGGACCGCCTACGTGGACATGCTACGCGGAGCTTGTGGGCAGCCGGGCGGCGGCCGTCCGGTCTCGGGCCTTCCGCGGCTGGATCGTATCGTGGTGTTTCGTGGCGAAGGCGTGCCGCAAGCCCAAGCGCTGGATTCCTGGAGGGAGTTCCTTGGGCTGGGCCGGACTTTTCCGGAGTCCGAGGCACGTGCGCGTGCGGAGTCGATCGAGCCGGAAGACCTATCCGACATCCTTTTTACTTCCGGCACCACCGGGAAACCCAAAGGCGTGATGACTTGCCACGGCCAGAACTTGCGTGCTTTTGCCGCTTGGTCGGAACTAGTGGGCCTGCGCGAGGGCGATCGCTACTTGGTGGTCAATCCGTTTTTCCACGCTTTCGGCTACAAAGCCGGGTGGCTTTCCTCGATCATGCGTGGTGCGACCGTGTTGCCTCACCAAGTCTTCGACGTGCCGGCTGTACTCGAGCGCGTGAGCAAGGAGAGGGTGAGCGTGCTGCCGGGTCCACCCGCGCTGTATCAGTCCATACTGGCCCACCCTGGGCGCGGCGATTTCGACTTGAGCTGTTTGCGCCTTGCGGTCACCGGGGCCGCAGTGATTCCGGTAGAGTTGATAGAAAGGATGCGTGATGAACTCGGCTTCGAGACCATCATCACCGGTTACGGGCTTACCGAAGCCTGCGGGATCGCGACCATGTGCCGCTATGATGACGATCCGCACACTATTGCGACGACCTCGGGGCGAGCCATCCCTGGGGTGGAAGTGGCGTGCGTGGACGACAGTGGGGTGGAGCGTCCACGCGGTGAAGCAGGAGAAGTAGTGGTTCGAGGATACAACGTGATGCTCGGGTACTTCGAAGATCGGCAGGCTACCTCCGAGAACATCGATTCGCGGGGTTGGCTGCACACCGGCGACATCGGGGTGATGGATGAGCGTGGGTACTTGCGAATCACCGACCGGATCAAAGACATGTTCATCATGGGCGGTTTCAACTGCTATCCCGCCGAGATCGAAACCCAACTGTCGGCTCATGCAGAGGTTGCGCAATGCGCGGTGATCGGAGTGCCCGACCGGCGTATGGGCGAAGTGGGCATGGCTTTCGTGGTTCCGGTGCCCGGTGCGAGCGTGAGCCCTGAGGATATAATCGCGTGGTGTCGCGACAATATGGCGAACTACAAAGTCCCGCGTTACGTAGAGTTGGTCTCGGAACTGCCGGCCAACGCCATGGGCAAAGTGACCAAGTTCGTGTTGCGTGAAAGGGCCGGCAAGTTGTTGGCCCGCAACATTGATGAAGGCTCGTAGCAGAGGTTTCATGAATAATGCGGGCTCGTAGCGACGCTGCATGAATGGTTGGGGCTAAGGCGGCAGGTGCAAGGCTACCATCAAAGGGGTGAGGCGGCGTTGCTGGTTCCCAGCAAGCTTGAGCCGCCGCGCGCACAGGGGGTGCTGATTAAGCGCAGTGCGCTGGCGAAGCTGCCGTGGACTCGCGAGGATGCCAAGCTCTTGCTGGTTCGCGCGCCTGCCGGTTACGGCAAGACTACGCTGATGTTGCAGTGGCTTGCGGCTTTCGTATCGGCGGGGCAACGAAGCGCGTGGCTTACCCTTGATGCCGGCGACAATGATGCGGGCCGCCTGCTAAGCTATCTGTGGGCGGCGCTGAGAGGTATCGAGGAGGCTACGCGCCCACCTGTGCGTGGTGTGGCCGCGTCCGTCTCGCATCGGCTGGAGCCGGCCGGGCCGGATTTGCATCGCAGTACGGTCGCTGAGACCGCCGCGCTCGCCGGATTCCTTGCTTCGGAGACGGCGCCGCGTGTCTTGTTTCTAGACGACTTGGATGCGCTGGATTCTGCCGGGTCGTTGTCACTGTTGCGTGCCCTGATCGAAAGTTCTCCACGTGGTACTCGTTTTGTCGTAGGCACGCGTGGGGTTCCAGATCTCGGCCTAGCGCGCTTGCGAGTACGCGGCGATCTGCTCGAAGTAAAGGCTTCCGACCTGCGCTTCGGTCGCGAGGAAACCCTGGCTTTCATGCGTAGCGCCTGCGATGTCAGTCTTAGCGGGGCGGCGCTGGATACTTTACTCGAGCGTACCGAAGGTTGGGTGGGTGCGCTGCAGTTGACGGCGCTTGCGCTCAGCGGCCGCCGCGACGTGGATGCCTTTATCGGCGGTCTTTCCGGCAACTATAGCGACATTGCGGATTATCTGGCCGAAGACGTCATTGCCAAGCAACCGGCGGGGCTCAAGCGGTTCCTGGTCGAGACCAGTTTGTTGCAGCGGCTGTCCGGGCCGCTGTGCGATGCGGTGACCGGACGCGAGGACGGCGCCGAGAAGCTCTCGCATCTGCAGCGCTGCAATCTCTTCGTGACCCCGCTCGATGATGAACGCCGCTGGTATCGTTACCACCGATTGCTTTCCGATTTCCTGCGTGCCGAGCTACGCCGTTCCGGGTCCTCGCGAGTGCGCACCTTGCACGCTAGAGCGTCGCGCTGGTATGCAGAAAACGGATGGCCACTTGAGGCGATAGAGCACGCGCTCGCCGCCGAGGATGCCGAAGGCGCGGCGGTGTTGATGGACCTTTGCGCACCGGCGCTCATGCGTGAAGGGCATCTATCCACGGTAGCCGCCTGGGCCGAGCGCTTGCCGGAGCAGATCCTCGACCGCCATCCCGAAATACGTGTAGCGCAGACTTGGTCGCTCGCGATGGTGCCGGAGCCGGGCAAGGCACGTGCAGCTTTGGATTCGCTCAAGAGGATCGCGTCGGTGGATGCGGCCCCCGAGATATCCGACGCCGCGCTGCGCGTGGAACCGGTGATCGCGGTTTTTTCCGACGATGTAGAAGCCTTCCGCCTGGCACGTGAATCTCTCGACAAGCTTTCGCGCCTGCAGGGCTTCGAGCGCGGCGCCCTGACCAATATCTCGGCTTACGGGCGTATTGCCGAGAGCCGTTTCGATGACGCCCGCGAGTTCTTGCGGCAGAGCCGGATGAACTTTGCCGGCTGTGAGAGCGCCCTGGGCAGTGCATATGAAAGCGCTCTCAACGGTTACATGGAGTCGGTGCAGGGCAGGTTGAACGCGGCGCTGGCCTATTTTGCGAAAGCGGAGTCAGAAGCAGAAGCGAAGACCGGAGGTGCACCCGCCTACGCCGCTGCGGTTGGTATGGGCTTCTTCGTCGAGGTCTTGTACGAGCGCAATCAGGTGGACGATGCCCAGCAGCGCCTCGAGCGATACCTGCCCTTGGCGCTGGAAAGCGGAGTAAACGATGCTCTGTTTTGCGCCTACCGCAGCCTGGTACGGATCAAGCTGCTGCGCGGTGAACGCCGGCAGGCACTCCAGCTTCTTGGTGAGATAGAAGCATTGGCTTTACGTCGCGGGCTATTGCGCACCGTAGCGGCGGCGATGTGGGAGAGGGTGCGTGTGGTGTTACTCGACGGGGATGTGGACGAAGCCGGGCGTCTGGCAGCTTCGATAAGCGGGGATTTGTCAAAGGTGGACCCGCCCGGCTTCGACATGCCGGCTACCGAGACCGAAGCTCGCAAGGTCGGGGAGTACCGTTTGATGATCCATCGCGGGGACGCCCGCAGCGCGCTCCCACGCATACGTTCCGAACTCGGCCGTGTGTTGAAACTCGGGCGCGGCTGGCGGGCCCTGGTTTTGCTGGTCATGCAGTCGTTGGCTCTGTCTGCCGTCGGCGAGCAAAAGGCCGCCCTGCGAGTGCTCCGGGAGGCTCTGCTGCGGGGAGCAGCGGAAGGGTTCATTCGCAGCTTTGCCGACGAAGGCGAAGCCGTGCTGTCGATGGTTAGGCTGCTGCGTGAACGAATGGACACCGACCCGGCCGGTCCGGCCGAGCGTATTCCGGCATCGTATCTCGACATGATCGTGGCCGCGTCGTCGTCCGGTCAAGCGCAGGGTGAGAGCGCGACCGTGGACGCTCCGCCGGGCTCCGAGCCTAGTTCTTTGCGGCCGCCATCGCTTGCGGCCAAGGCCGGTGGCGCTCTGCACGCCGCGGGCACTTACAGTGGGGCCGGTATCCGCAGGGCCGCGGGCACTCACAGCGGGGCCGGCGCACGAGGCTTGTCCAAGCGCGAGGTCGAGATTCTGGAGTTACTCGTCCAGGGCTTGTCCAATCGCGCCATTGCCGCGCAACTGTTCGTCTCCGAGAACACCGTAAAGTGGCACCTCAAGAATATTTACGGAAAGTTGAGGGTTAACAGCCGCACTCAAGCCCTGGCGGCTGCACTTCGCTTGGGTGTTGCTTAGATACGGGCCTCAGCACTTCTATTATTTGCGGGAATTTCGCAGTTAGTGGTTTCGACGTCCGAATGCTCCTGCTTGCGTAACAGCGCATACGACACTTCTATCGTCGAGGAATCTGCCAAGAATCGGCCAGGAAACGTCGAGGAAGCGACCGGGAAGCGTCGAGGAATCGTCCAGGAATCGGCCAAGAATCGTCGGGGAGTTGTCCAGGAATCGTCCAGGAATCGGCCAGCTTCGCGAAGACGGCTCCAGCGGCGGCGGGTAATTCCCTACTTTCGGGTGGGTGGGGTTCTAGTCTTTGGGCCTAGGCTTCCACATCATGGGCGAGAGCAAGTATTGGAATCCGCAGTTTGAGGAGATTCTCGGCAGTGAGCGCATGCGCGAGATACAGCTTGAGCGTCTGCGCGTACAAGTCGACCGCTTGATCGAACACGCTCCGTATTTCGGGCGGCGTTTGGCCGAGAACGGGGTCTCGAGTTCCGCCGACATTTCCTCGCTACAAGACTGGCCCAAGGCGCTGCCGCCTTTCACCAAGGGCGACTACCGTGCCTTGATGGACGACTGCGAGAACGATGTCTATCGCTTCCTGGATGAAACTCTGCCGGTGCCGTTGGATGAGTTGGCGTGTATGGCGGCGACTTCCGGCACCACAGGCGATCCCCAACCGTATCCGTTGACTCGCTATGATCTCGATCAGTTCTGGGGCGAGTACCTGTTGCGCTCGCGCTGGCGGGCGGGGGTACGGCCCGGTGATCGCCTAATTCACGCATTCGCGCTATCGATGTTTCTTGCCGGGGTGCCGCCGCTTCAGTGCGCACGCGAAGACGGCACCATGCAGATACCCGTGGGCGCCGAAGCCGGTGCGGGGCGCATTTTGAAGACCGCGAAGTTCTTCCGTGGCAACGTGCTCTCCTGCACACCGTCGCTGGCCGAGCACATGATCGAAAGGGCGCCCGAGATACTGGGCGCTCCGATTTCCTCGCTGGGCATTAGCATAATCATGTGCGGCGGCGAGCCGGGTGCCGGGCTGCCTGCGGTCCGAGAGCGTATCGAGTCGGCCTACGGCGCGAAGCTTTACGATTTGGGAGCAGGCATGGGAGTGTCTTGCGACCATCCCACCTACCAGGGCATGCACTGGGTCGCCGACGACTTGTGCATGTATGAACTCGTCGACCCCGCCACGCACGAGCCCTTGGCCTTGGAAGACGGTGTTGAGGGTGAGGCCGTGTTCACTACACTGGTCGGCGGGGGTCTGGGCTGGACACGCCTCACCCTCGGCGACATCCACCAAGTGACGGTGTCGCCTTGTCCCTGTGGTGCTAGCGGACTGCGTTATCGAATAGTAGGACGTGTGGACGACATGCTCAAGGTAAAAGGGGTGATCGTCTACCCGGCAGCGATCGACAGTGTGGTGTCGAGTTTCATCCCGCGCGTGACCGGCGAGTTTCGGATCCTGCTCGATGAGCCGCCTCCGCGAGTGGTGCCGCCGCTGAAGCTTCGTATCGAGAAAGGCCGGGAACTCGACGCGGCCGGCCTGCCCGCGCTTGAGGAAGAGGTGGTAAAGGCCATGAAAGAGCGTCTTAAGTTTACCCCTAAGATCGTATGGGTGGAGCCCGACTCCTTGGAGCGCTCCGAGCACAAGACCCGTTTCATAGAGATCGCCGCTAAGTGAGAATGAACGGCGAATGTGGCCGGAGGCGGCTGTATCGACATCCGTAGAATGATGCAGGCTAGTCGCGGCCCCCGTCACGGATGGCGGCATCATGCGGAAACGAAAGCCCATCCACTTACATGGGGTTTCCAGGTTGGGCAAGGTGAAAAGGTGAAGAGATGGAACTCAAAGAAGTCATAGGTAACCGGCGTTCGATTCGTTTTCTTCTTCCACACAAGCCGGTGGAGCGTGAGAAAATTCAAAAAATGCTCGAGGCGGCCACCCTGTCCTCGTTTTGGGGCAATGTTCGCGCCTTGCGGGCTCTAGTGATCGAGCGCGACACGGCAGCCCAAGAAGTGCTAGACGCGATTCCGCCGGGCACCGCGATCGGCGGCTGGCAGTTCCGCCTAGCGCCGGTGCTGATCGTCTGGCTGGTGGACTGGAGCGCGATCGACGTCCAAGGCGACCGGCTGCATGAACTGGTTGACGCCGGCGCCGCGGGCATCGACCAAGAGGCCAGCCATCGCTACCTGGACGAGAGTCTCATCCCCTTTTTCAAGGCAGCCGGAGACAGCATCAAGTCCGGCGGGATGACGGAGCTCGACTGCGGACAGGGCATAGCGCAGGCGACGCTCGTGGCTTTCGAAGAGGGACTCGGCACCTGCTTGCTCGGCGTGCCGGCTCAGAAGAAGCTCCGGCGCGCGCTCGAGTTGCCTGAGAGCTGCGACATCCTGTGCGTTCAAACCGTGGGATATCCTGCGGAATCCCCGGAAGCCGGGGGCCAGCGGCCACGCTTGCCTTTAGAACAACTATATTTCTTAAACAGCTACGGGGAATCTTTCCCGCGTAGTGAAGAGGTCGTCGAGGAACTCAAGCGCGACCGTATGCTGCAGGAGCCGGCACCGCTGCCCTGGCGCTTCGACGAGCTTCGTTATCTGGCCAAGGCTTTGGATATTCCGCCAATTTTCGGTGAGGAAGTGGTCGAGATCGGCCAGGAAATGGTGAAAGAGATGTCGGAGGCCCAAGGAGAGGGAGAGGGCGAAGGCGAGTAACAGCCCTCTTTCCCATCCCGGCGTCGAGCCGTAAAGGAGAAGCTTATGTCCGGACCGTTTGCCAACGACGTGTATGTAGCCGGTGTGGGTATGACTGCCTTTGGACGCCATGAAGGCAAAGGCGCGAGTGAACTCGGTGCCGAGGCGGCGCGCTCGGCGCTGGCTGACGCCGGATTGGACTACGAGGCAGTCGAACTTGCCTATTGCGCTCATGTCTTGCAGGGATCGACTGCGGGGCAGCAAGCACTCTACAGGCTCGGCACCACCGGCATTCCCATCTTCAACGTCGAGAACGCTTGTGCCAGCGGCAGCAG
>JAJRWY010000091.1 GCA_024276575.1 Candidatus Binatota bacterium | reverse complement strand
GGGTTTCAGAGGCCGCGATGCGGGCGCTGAGCTACTCGCCGAGTACCGCTGCCGGCGCGAGCAGATAAGGCGCATATACAACGCCTACTTCGAGGCCGGCCGCTGAGTGGGACGGATATTTGAGCGAAACGGGTCCCGTAAGCGGCCCGTGAGCAAAACGGGTTCCGTGAGAGAGGCGACGCCTGTGAGTGAAACGAGGCTTGCGACTGAAGCGAAGCACGC
This sequence comes from Candidatus Binatota bacterium, assembly GCA_024276575.1. GTDB lineage: Bacteria > Desulfobacterota > Binatia > UBA1149 > CAITLU01 > JAJRWY01. The sequence continues at coordinate 6,065 of JAJRWY010000091.1, read as the reverse complement.
GACCGGGGCGAGACCAGCAAGCGAAGCTGGTCTGCGAGCAAGACGGAGTTGCGAGCGAAAGCCGCCTTTGACGTTGTGACGCCGGGGGGATACGAGACGAATCGTGGAAAAAGCGCAGTACATATGGATGAATGGGAACTTGGTTCCTTGGGACGAAGCCAAGGTCCATGTTCTCACGCACACTCTTCATTACGGACTCGGGGCTTTTGAAGGCATCCGTTGTTACAAGCTCGATGCGGGGGGCTCGGCGGTGTTCCGCCTGCGCGAGCATCTCCAAAGACTGTGGCAATCTTGCCGGATCTTGGCGATCGATTGCCCTTACAGTGTCGATGAGATGATCGAGGCCTGCCTGCAGACCATCCGCGCCAACGAACTCGAGCAGTGTTACTTGCGCCCGCTCGCTTACGTTGCCGACGGTGAGATGGGGCTTGCTGCGACCATGGACAATCCGGTTCGTCTGATGGTGGCGGCCTGGCCCTGGGGCGCCTATCTGGGCCAGGATGGACTGGACAAGGGGATTAGAGTCCACACCTCGAGCTTTCAGCGCTACCACGTCAATACTTTGATGACCAAGGCCAAAGCCTGTGGACACTACGTAAACTCGATACTGGCCAGCGTGGAAGCCCGGCGCGCAGGCTACGACGAAGCTTTGATGCTCGATGTCGACGGATACGCGGCCGAGGGTTGCGGCGAGAACTTGTTCATCGTGCGAGACGGTAGGGTCAAAACTACGCCCATAGCCACCGTGCTCGAGGGCATTACGCGAAGCGCGGTGATGGAGATACTGCGCGACCAGGGTGTCGAGGTCGTCGAGGAGCGCTATACCCGCGACGAGGTCTACATCGCGGACGAGGCGTTCATGACGGGTACCGCGGCTGAGGTTACGCCGGTACGCTCGCTTGACGATCGCGACGTGGGTGGGGGGAAGCCCGGGCCTGTTACCAAGAAGCTGCAGGAAGCGTTTTTCGAAATCATCAGGGGCAAGCATCCAGCGTATAGCCGCTGGCTCAGCCGCGTTTGAAGAGTCTTCGTACGAGTAGTGCTGGGCGGAGGCTGCAGCTATGAGGGTGCCCGGTCGCGGCTACGGATCTTTCCCCGGCGGTTCCTCGATTCGTTTGGGACCTCCGGGGCCGGTCCCTCCGGTGGTCAAGAATCTCCTCATTGCGGGGGCCTGCGCTTACGTCTTGCAACTGCTGGTCGGCCGCGCGGTGCTGTGGCGCTACTTTGCGCTGTTCCCCGGCGAGGTGCTGCAGGGCGAAGTGTGGCGCCTGGGCACCTATCTTTTCTTGCATGGCGGGATCATGCACCTAGCCTTGAACTCGCTGTTCCTGTGGATGTTCGGTTCCGAACTCGAACAGCGCTGGGGGTCACGCTTCTTTCTGAAGTACTACCTGGTTTGCGGCGTAGGAGCCGGGCTTTTCGACGTCCTTACGCTGATGAGCCACTCCCACGTTACGGTGGGAGCTTCCGGCGCCATCTACGGGGTGTTGATGGCTTACGGTATGTGGTTCCCCAACCGGGAAGTTTGGGTGTTTGCGATCTTCCCGGTAAAGGTGCGTTACTTGGTGGTCTTTCTGATCGCCTTGTCGTTTTTCCAAGCGGTGGAATCCAGTGGCGACGGTATCGCCCACGCGGCGCATTTAGGAGGGTTGATCGTGGGCTATCTATACCTGCGTTGGTGGGGAGCCTCGGGACTCGGTATTGCCTCGATGCCGGGCCCGCGTGATCTCAAGCGTGCTTACTTGCGCTGGCGTTTTCGTCGCCTACAAAGGAAGCGTACGCGCGGCGGGCCTACTTTACACTAGCCTGCACGTAACAAAGAGGTCTATCTATGGTCTGCCGCGCTATGGTCTGCCGCGGTCTTCAGCTTATGGGCCGGGTATGGTCGTTCGCGATCCGGGTCTCAGCTTTCTGGAAAGAAGATCCCTACCAGAATGAAGCCGGCGATCATCAGGGCTGACTCGATCATGGTGTTCCCGTAACTCCGTGTGTTGGCGATTCCGCAGCTAATGCGGGGAGCGCAAGCCTCGCAGTGAGGTGTTTGTATACAGCCCCGCAGGCACCGCCGTCAATCGTTTTCGACTCCAATATGGTAAAAAAATTCCAGCGGGGTGGGCGGAGGCTGGAGCTACGGCGGGATTACGCCGGGATTTCTCCGGGATTTCTCCGGGATTACCTTGGGGCTACCCTGAGGCTACCCTGAGACGACTCTGGCTACTCTGGATCTATGCTTTCTATGCGCTATGCGCTCCCTACGCTCCGCCGTTCTCCTCGACTAAGCGGTTCGCGGCCCCTAATAATGCCTGATCATGGTTGAAGCAGAGGCTACTTTCACAGGATCGGGGGGATTGGAACTGTTTTACCGGAACTGGACTCCCGGTGGAGCGCCGCTTGGGGTTTTGGTCTTGGTCCACGGCCTCGGCGAGCACAGTGGGCGCTACCGGCATGTGGGGGAGTTCCTCTGTGCTAAGGGCTTGGCCGTCTATGCGCTCGACCAGCAGGGCCACGGCCGCTCGGAAGGGGTGACCGGTTCGGTAGAGCGCTTCGAAGATTTCCTCGACGACCTCGAGATTTTCCATCGTCTGGCAGCCGCCGCCCATCCGACAGCTCCGCTGTTGATTCTGGGGCACTCGATGGGCGGCCTCATCGTAACCGCCTATTTGCTCGAGAAAAGCCGGCCGGATGCCGCGATCTTGTCGGCTCCGGCCATAGTTCCCCTGCTGTCGCCGGGGGATCGAAGTATCGACCCGACCCGGCTGAGCAAGGATCCGGCCCTGTGGGAGGCCTATTTGAACGATCCGCTCATATTGCGCGAGAGGGTAACCGAGCAACTGATGCACCGTCTCGGGGACGGTTTGATGTTGATACAGGGCCGGGCCGCTGAACTCGAGCTACCCATGCTTCTTATTCACGGCGAAGATGACGCCCTTTGTAGCCTGCAGGGCGCGCGCGATTATCTACAATCGAGTTCGGTTGAGGACCTCAGCTTCCGCTTTTACCCCGGCGGGCGCCATGAGATGTTCAATGAGACCAATCGTGACGAAGTGTTGGAGGATATGTGGGCGTGGATCAGCCCGCGCCTCTAGCCGGTCTTATGAGCCTATCGGAGCTTGGCGGCGAGTCCCTGTTTTTGTCGAGAACACGATATCTAGCAGCAAGAATATCTCCGCATTGATTTTCATGGGTGGCGGCGCTCGAGGCTCGTAAGGCTCGTAGCAGAGCTTTCATGAATGATGCCGCTTAGCTGGGCCCGCTCATGAGGCCGGGCATTCGCGCCGCGCAGATCTTGATGAATTCGCGCTGTGAGGCGGTCGGGCTTTCATTGGCTCTGCGTATGACTCCCCAGGAGCGGTGGATTCCGTTGTGTCCGAGCGGCCGCACTACAAGGTTGTTGGTCAGGTTGTTGGTCGAGCCGCGCAATCCGGAGGCCCAATCGGCTATTATCGAGACTCCGAGTCCGGCTTCCACCATTCGTTTGACCGCTTCGGTGTCACCGATTTCCATTGCCACGGTTGGGAAAACTCCCGCTTCAATGAGGAAGCGTTCGAAGATGCGGAAGGTTTGGCTCTCGCGTTCCGTGGTAACCAGGCTCTCCTTGATGAAGTCTTTCGGCTTTACGCGCTCGAGGGCTTCCCAGGCGTGGCCCTTCGGTGCGATAGCCAGCAATTCGTCTCTGCCTACTTCAGTGGCGACCACACCAGGATTGTTTATAGGCATCAGCACGATGCCTAGATCTACCGTCCCGTCGAGGGTGCGTTTCAAGGTCTGTTCGGAGAAGCCGGAGATGACTTGGACCTCTATTTTACCGAAGCGGGCCGAGAATTCGCTCAGCAACGGCGGCAGGAGGTGGTGGCAGACCGCGGCGCCCGCGCCGATGGCTACTTTGCCGCGTCCCAGCCCCTCGAGATCGGAAACTACCGCGACAGCCTCTTCGACTTTGCGAATGATCTGTTTGGCATAGGGAAGGAGCACGCTTCCGGCTTGGGTGAGGCTGACCTTACGGGCCTGCCGTGTGAAAAGCTTCGAACCCAAGCCTTGCTCGAGAGCGCGGATCTGCTGGCTCACCGCTGATTGGCTGACCCGCAGTTTCCGTCCTGCACGAGTGAAGCTCCCGTTTTCGGCAACCGCAACAAAAATGGACAGAGACCTTAGTTCCATCGGCATTACTTATCATGTTGCGATTCCGGCGACGAAGCGTTTCTTGCAGCGAGGTTCCACGCATGAATAAACCCGGGTAAGGGGCTGGCGGCGCTGACGGCCTCGTGCGGGCCGCAGCGTCGTGCATGCCGTCCTCGCCATGCATGCTTGAAAAAATCCATCGTGATTTCTTATGTCTTACCCAACTACCCAGAATTCCAGATGCGAACGAGTGTGCTGCCTTCATTCGCGGCAGTTCTGCTGACTAATTGAGAGGCAATTTGGCTCGATACTTCAGTAGAGCAGGGCTGCGCTCCGGCTTGCGATCCCGCAAGCTCTGGTCGCTACAGGCTTTTGCTCCATGCCCGCATGATGGCACTGTTTGTGCTTATTTCGACTCCGATAGTTAAGCGAAACGCTTATGGAGAAGGAGAGCTGCCTTATGAGAATCTCGAAAATAGTTTCTGTTGTCGGCCTGGCCGGGCTCATCGTGACGCTCGGAGCGGGGTATGCGGTGGCCGAGGATGGGGTCAGCCCCGCGATGTTCACCGCCAACAACCTGTGGCTGATGATCGCTTCGGGCTTGGTCTTTATCATGCATCTCGGCTTCGCCACGCTCGAGTCGGGACTGACTCGAGCCAAGAACACTACCAACATTTTGTTCAAGAACACCTTCATCGTCTGCGCGGGCATTCTCACTTACGCCTTCGTGGGCTTTAACTTGATGTACCCAGGCGATTTCAACGGAGTGCTTGGTTTTGCCGGTTTCGGGCTTTTCCCGGGGGCCGTCGACAACACCGTCGCCTATGCGGACGGGGCCTATACCTACTGGACCGATTTCTTGTTTCAGGCCATGTTTGCTGCAACCTGCGCGACGATAGTGTCGGGTGCCGTCGCCGAAAGAATCAAGCTCGGTTCCTTCATGATCTTTGCGACGGTTTTCGTCGCTTTGGTTTATCCTTGGGTGGGTTCCTGGAAGTGGGGCGGAGGCTGGCTCGACGGCCTCGGCTTCTACGATTTCGCGGGATCCACTCTGGTGCATTCCGTGGGCGGTTGGGGCGCGCTCGCCGGAGCCCTGCTCCTGGGCCCGCGTATCGGTAAGTACAACAAACAGGGCCGCGCACAGGCCATACCGGGAAGCAGTCTGCCGATGGCCACCATCGGAGTGTTTTTGCTGTGGCTCGGTTGGTTCGGCTTCAATGGCGGCTCGGTGCTCAGTGCCGATCCTCTGGCGGTGTCGTTGACCCTGGTGACCACTTGTTTGGCGGCGGCTGCCGGTGGAATGACTGCAATTTTTGCATCCTGGTATGTTTCGAAGAAACCGGATCTTACGATGGCTTTGAACGGCATCCTTGCGGGTTTGGTGGGCATAACTGCAGGCGCCGACCAGATGGCCATGGGATCGTCGATGCTTATCGGCGCCATCGCCGGTGTCATCGTGGTCTACTCGGTCATGTTCTTCGATCGCATAAAGATCGACGACCCGGTCGGGGCGGTCTCCGTTCACCTGGTCTGCGGTATCTGGGGAACTCTGGCCGTGGGCCTGTTCGGCGAGATGGCCGGTTTCGACCAGTTCGTGACGCAGCTTATCGGAGTGGCCGCCTACGGCGTGACCAGTTTTGCTGCTGCATTGGCGATATTCGCCATTCTCAAGTCGACCATCGGACTGCGGGTCGAGCCTGAAGAGGAACTCGAAGGGCTCGACATCGGCGAGCACGGCATGACCGCCTACCCGGACTTCCAGCCGGTCTCGGTGGGACACATTCACTCGGTGGGCATGGCGCCCGGGGCTGCGGCTACCAGCAAGGCAGCGGTCGCAGTCGGCTACGAGCTCGACCGGGCGGTAACCTGACCGCCGAGTGGAGGGCGTGCCGGCAAAGGTCCCTTGCCGGCACGCCGTTTCGTTCCAATTGCGATAGCAGAGCGGC
>JAJRWY010000090.1 GCA_024276575.1 Candidatus Binatota bacterium | reverse complement strand
TTCAGGGCTGTTTCGCTGACTCCGGCCAGAAACTGGCTGACGTCCTCCAGAGTCCCAATCCGTGTTTCGTCCATCTGCACCAGCATCCTCCCATGCTGAACAGTCCCTTGGTGATTTCAGACGCATTTCATATTGGAAAAGGCTGAAGCTTGCACCTGTAATGCCTTACGTTATAATATGACCCGTGATACAGTCTTTTCGAGATCGGGGCACGGAGGACGTGTTCGACGGCGCCGACTCGCGTGCTGCTCGTAAGTGCTGTCCACTACCGTTGTGGCCTATCGCCCGGAGGAAACTCGATCAGATCAATCGAGTTCGCGAGGTTGTGGAACTTTCTGCTCCTCCAGGCAATAGGCTGGAACGCCTTCGTGGAACCCGGCGGGGGCAGTACAGCATCTGGATCAATCAACAGTACCGGGTGTGTTTTCAATGGGAGAATGGTGATGCCTACAAAGTCGAAATCGCGGACTACCACTAACGCACGTGTGGCGCGTCGGCTTCCTCTAAACCGTCCGCCCACGCATCCGGGTGAGATACTGCTTGAAGAATTCGTGAAACCCCTTGGGCTGACGCAGGTCGAACTCGCCGGTCGTTTGGGGGTCTCTTATCCTCGGCTTAACGAAATTGTTAAGGGCCGACGATCCGTTACGCCCGATACGGCGTTGCGCTTGGCCACAGTGCTCGGGATGTCGGCCGACTTCTGGCTCGGTCTGCAACAGGATTGGGATCTTTGGCATGCGATGCGCGGGTCTGGAGCCGAGGATATATCTCGTCTTGTGCCGCTTCCTCGAAAGCGCAAGAGCGCCGCATAACAAGCGCGTCGAGCAGGCCGCCATGATGTCGACGGCTATGCCGCTACGCTTCGGGCCGACTGCTCACACGCAGCGTTGGCTCGATAGCACTTGAACCGGTCGCGGGTGTCCTCAAGAGCATCTCCCGGGCCACAGCAGCTAAAGTACGCGCAGGGGCGCAAGAGCAGCGCCGAGAACGTCATGGGGGTGATTCTAGTTTACGGAAAATCCGTTATCAGCCGACATGCGAGTAGATCGACGACACCGCTTGTTTTACCCTCCGCACCAGTTGGTCATGCCACCGGGGAGATAGGTCTCAGAGTTCTTCCCCGCCCATTTCCACAAGAGACGTCGCTGCTTTGACGTCTGCGTTGTGCGCGACACGCTTGCATGGGGGCGAGCCCACGCCTGCCAACAGGCGGCCGCTGATTCCTTGTGCGCGCCGCATACCAAAGCCCATTGCGGATACCAGCTTGAATGCCAGTATTCGTACTGGTATTCTACTTAGCAATGAAGACCGCTAGAAAAGTCACTGTAGAAGTGCCGGAGAGCCTGTTACGCGAGGCGCAGGCATCGACCGGCGAGGGCGTTACGGCCACGATTCGCCGGGGGCTCGAACTCGTCGCATCTCGCAGTGCCTGCGAGAGTCTCCGCAAGCTTCGCGGAAGAGTCGCTCTTTCCGTCGATTGGCGAGAGCTTCGCGAGGACCGGGCCTGATTGCGATCGATACCAGTTCGTGGATTGCCTACTTTGCCGGTGAGGACGGCCCTGACGTGGCGGCGGTGCACGACATCCTTGGAGATGGACGAGCCTGCCTGCCTCCGGTGGTTCTCACCGAGTTGTTGAGCGATCCTAAGCTTCCCAAACGAGTTGCCGATATCTTGGAGAGACTCCCCATGCTCGAACCGAAACCCGGATTCTGGGTACGAGCCGGGGCGCTGCGCGCAAAGGCGATTGCTCGAAAGCGCAAGGCACGACTCGCCGACACTCTCATCGCCCAGAGTTGCATCGACGCGGGAGTAAACTTGGTGACTCGTGATTCGGACTTTCGCAACTTCACCGGTACCGACGGACTGGGCATTCTACCGTAGCGCGCTGGAGTCGCGCGTTTCGATGATACTGAAGGGGCCGAGTTCGCGATAGGCGATTCGTCCCGCCGGTGTTTCCGAACTCTGGCGTAGTAAGTCCGGCGGTTCATCGACGGTGTCGAGTTGGCTGCTGGACTCGCTTGGCCGGTTCCGCAGTGATGTGCGAAGCAAGTCTTGGGTGTCTCACCCGACCCCCCGCTCGGCCGTTGTGTCGAATAGTCGTACACTTATTGCGCGTTCGCGCTCGGAATCTGCCCAGCGGACTATCAGTCCACTGTCGAGTGTCCGTTAGAAACTACCCGTTCAGGCTGAACAATCTGCTCGGTGATCGCATGTATAGATCTTGAAACGGCGCCCCCTTTAGCTATCATTAGGTAGCAGTTGCTAGCTTGGTCGAACTACGGGAGGTATTGGAGCATGGGACAAACTCAACTCGCAGCTCGCATAGATGCGCGTGTGAAGTCGGCACTGGATAAGGTTTGTGAAACCCGAGGCCTCAAGATGAACCGCTTCGTCGAGGATGCGATTGTCGACAAACTTGAAGAACTCGAGGACATCGAAGACTTGAAGGCCATCCGGCACGAGCCCACTAGGGCGTTGTCTGAGGTGCTGAAAGACCTCGGACTCGATGGCAAGTTATAGAATCGAAGTCTCGGCTACCGCCGAGAAGCAACTCCGCAAGCTGGGACAAACCGACCGCGTTCGCGTATTGCGCGCCGTTCAAGCGCTTGCCGCTAACCCGTGGCCGGCGGGATACCGCAAGCTCCAAGGATACGACGATGTATTCCGGATCCGAGTCGGAATGTTCCGAGTTATCTACAGTATCGATGGGCGACGGATCATCTTGACGGTGTTGAAGGTTGGTCATCGTAAAGAAGTCTATCGCTGATCCGTCACGCCGGGAGCCGAGCAATTCCATCCCCGTCATGGAACAGGAAGCGAATGTTCGTCTCCAAAGGCAGCGGCTCAATAGCTCACTTGCTCTCCGCATCGGGAGGTCGAGCGCCCGACACGAGGGGACAGACTTTCTTACTTCTGGCCGAGACCGGCGTGATCGATACTGATATCGCCGTGCGGTTGAGTAAGGCCGTAGGTTTTCGAAACATCGCCATACACGCCTACGAGCAAATCGATTGGGCAATAGTGCATTCCATTTGTCAGACGCGGTCGGGCGATTTCGAAGACCTCGCCATCGCAACGTCGGGAAGAGGTTGGTGAAGTCGCCGAAGCTACAACTACACGACACCGGTCTGCTGCATCACCTACTGGGAATCGAGTGGCTGGAAGGCCTCTCGTCGCACCATATCTGCGGGCAGAGCTGGGAAAGCTTCGTCGTCGAGGACATCGGCAGACGCGAACTCCTGGCGTATCCCCACAGCCAGCTCTACTTCTGGCGTACCTCCGCGGGTGCCGAGATAGATCTCGTCATTGAACGGGACGGAGCAACTCGACCGGTGGCCGCAAGGCCACGAACGGCCAAGATTCTCGCCGATATCCCGCGCTATCGCACGTCCCCCACCGAAGCAGCCAAACCGGCCGGCCGCGCCGGATGGCGATACCGAACACAGCGTTCGCCCGGATTCCTCCGAGGTTCAGGCGGCCAAGGCTTGCGCCAACAGCGCGCGGTCAAAATAGACTTCGTTTCGCGCGAGTAGATTTCCGCGCAGTAGCACTAGGTCCATACCGTCGATCTCAACCGCCGGTCCGCCGCCGACCGGTCCCAACCGCGCCCGCCACAAGAAAGCGCCGCCGTTTCCGCCTTCAAAAGGATGAAATTCCTTAATGCTCCACTGCATTTTCCAGGCGTCGAAAAGCTTGCTCAGGTAACGGCTGAAAGCCTTACGGCCGTTGACCGTGCCGCGGGTGTTGGCGTCGACATAGACCAGGTCTTCGGTGTAGCACTCGACCACACGCGCCACGTCCTGGGTATTCCAAGCCTCTATGACCTCGTACGCTCTTTGTTCCAAAGCTCTTGCATCCATGTCCTTAGCTCCTTGCTTTCTGTCTCTTTCGCGTGTTGCTCTCGCGATGAGAACTCGCGGCTGATGGCCCCGTATCATCGCCCACCGCAGCGACCCCCGTGCTCAACACGTATCTACAGGTATCGAGGACGAGAGGCTCGACGTCGCGCGGAAGCGGCTTGGCCGATTCCAGCCAGGGACGTGCGGCCGCCTGTGGAATATCGCTGAGCGCGAAGCGAATTCTTCTCAGGCCACGCATCGTCGTTCGGCCGTCGTGACGCCGGCAATAGGCCCGCAATCCGACTTCCGCCTGCTTGGCCAGCGCCTCGGCCCGCGCTCGAAGCTGCTCGGGCCACGGCCCGGCGATAAAATCCTCGCGCCGGTAGATGAGCAGTAGGCGCGCGGAGCGGCGATTCGCACGCACCCACTTTAAACTGAAGCGTATCGCGTCGAGGCCCGCGGCAAGCGTGTCACCGCCCGACAGCGCCTCGAGAAACTCAGGCTGAAACGATTCCACAGTCTCCAGCCATAGATCCGCGAGCAGAACTTCTCGCGAGGGGTAGCGATGGTAAATCGATCCGGTCGGCGCCCCGAGTTTTTCGGAAAGTCCCGCCAGGGTGAGACGAGCCGGACCGTGGTCGGCCGCAACATCACGGGCAGCCCGCAGTATCGTGTGACGATGGAATAGAGCTGGTCTTGCCATGGTGATAACATAATAGTTATTCTAGAATGATACGTCAATATCGAACGTCGAACATCGTAGCCGCGATTGGTGCGACGTCCACGGAAGCGGGTGATGATCTCTCGCGAGTGTTACCCGAGCACCCCGCGGGCTTTGCAAACAAGCAACATGCCGCGCGGAATGTTCGTTGGGTGGCGCCGGAAAGCGCCGCGCGGGATGTTCGCCGGGTGGCGGCAACATGCCGTGCGGAATGTTCGCCGGGCGTCGCCGGGAAGCGCCGCGCGGGATGTTCGCCGGGTGGCTGTGACATGCCGCGCGGGGTATCCGCCGGGCGACGACCACATGCCGTGCGGAATGTCCGTTGGGCGGTTGCAACGTGCCGGGGACGCGCGGAATGTTCACCGAGCACCCGCAGCATGCCATGCGGAATGTTCGCCGGGCGACGGCCACATGCCGTGCGGAATGTCCGCCGGGTAGACTGCGAGCATGTCGTGCGGCGCGTGAATGATGTGCGAAGATACAACGATTGTTATTGACAGGTTTTGCGACTGTACCTGCTGGCATCTGCGCCACGATCGTCTACTCCTTCCCGGGTTTTTGCCTCGGAGCGCTGAACGTAGCGCAGCGACGTCTCTGTGAAGTTCAGCGGGCGATTTCATCACCGGCCTGAGCGTGCGCGCGGCGGGCACGAAAAAACCCATGGTATAGTCCCCGCCATGAAGTCGAATACTACCTCGAATACTACCTCGAATACTACCTCGAATACTACCTCGAATACTACCTCGAATACTACCTCGAATACTACCTCGAATACTACCTCGAACACTACCCTTGCAGCCTTGTCGCATCCTCAACTCCTGCACCGTTTCGGCGATTTGGTCCGTCGTGACCGGCGTTGCACCGCCGAGATGCTGGCCGTCATCGCCGAGATCGATCAGCGCA
>JAJRWY010000089.1 GCA_024276575.1 Candidatus Binatota bacterium | reverse complement strand
TGAAATCATCGCGACTCCACCCCTCACAGCAATCGATAATCAACCCGCTCTTGGATATCAGAAAGGCACTGGGGACAGTTCGGACTCCCAACGCTTCGGCGGCGGCGAAAGGGGGTGGCTCGATCAGGGCCAGAAATCCGGCCTTTGAGGATTGCATGCATCTTTGGGCGGTTGCCGCATCGTCTTGATGAACGGCCACCAAAGACGCGCCTGCGGACTCGAAAAAATCGGCCAGCGGTGCCAGTCTCATTAATGCTAGGCGAGAGGTCGGGCAGTCGTGTTCAACGAAAACGAGCAGGGCGGGGCCCTCACTCCACAAAGATTCTCCGGCAACGCTTCGTGCATCGAGGGTTCGCAGCAGCAGGTCGGGGGCTTTGTCGCCGGGGCTTTTCATGGGGGTATTGTCCAGACTTGTCCCGTTCGTGCAATGCCGTGTCTTTTCGAAAGAGTCTTTTCGCAAGAGTTTGGTGCGGCCATGACTGCTGTGCGCCCGCAGGCCGCCTTCTTGCGGCCTGCGGGCGCAACCCCGCTACTGTTGGAGTCGTGCCGGCAACTACTCGCGCCATCATTTCGGAGGCCGACCCCTGCGGACGCTATCTCACCGGAGCCTCTCGCAGGGACTGCGTCATCGCGGTGGGCCGCGCGATGAGGCCGTGTTAGGAGTCGGCAGGGAAGAAAATGTGTGGTTGGTAACGCAGGCCTATGCGATAGTGATGTTATCGTAAGTCCCTTATAAACAGTTAGTTAACAATGATATCTAAAGATATACTATAATTAAGGTATGGGTGGCGCCGGTGATTTTTCAAACTAAACCGAAAATAATCTAGACAACTCTGTATAGTTTTTATAACTATAGCGCATGCATCTCTCCGCCCAGGAAGAGTACGGACTGCGATGCTTGCTCCGGCTTGCCTTGGATGAGGGCGAAGGGGTGATGCGGGTTCAGGACATTGCGGAGGCCGAAGGCCTGAGTCCGGAGTATGTGAGCAAACTGATGCGGGTTCTGCGGCTTGGGGGTTTGGTCGACTCGACCCGCGGTGCCTGCGGAGGATACCGGCTGAGTCAGACGGCCGATAGCATTACGCTGTGGGATGCGATCGAGGTTTTGGGAGGGTCCTTTTTCCCGGAATGCTTTTGTGAGGCGCATCCGGGAATTCGTCGAGATTGCGCCAGGGCGGATGATTGTTCGATCAGAGTTCTTTGGCGCACAGTGAGCGATCTGGTCAGAGGCGGGCTCTCACGGGTATCGCTGGCGGATCTCAAGCGCGGGGAGGAGGCGATGAGGACTTGGTTGACCACGGACGTTTCATGGGTGTCCGAGGCCCTGGCGGGTTCCACGCCCAGGGCGCGCGGTGAGGGCGCCTGACTATAAACATTGGTAGGGTTTTGAAGTGAGCGAATCAAGAGAGCATTCCCAAGTTTTCGAAAATGACATGGTGCTGCCAGACCAGTTTTTCGGAACCGGTGGCCAAGGAGGGGCGCGCGTTCCGGAAAGGACGTTGATGCTGGCGGTGCTGCGGGATGCCGTGGAGTGCTATCAGAAGTACGCCCGGGCTCGCGACGCGGACTGTCGCTCTGATTTCAAAGAGGCGCGTCGATGGATCGCTTCTACTGACCGCGAATGGTTGTTCTCCTGCGAGAATATCTGTGAGGCTGTAGGCATCGACCCCTCTCATCTGCGCGCTAGTTTGTTGAAGCCTACTCCCTTGATGCGCTCCGCGCGGCGCAAGTCCCCGCGCATTGTTTCGCTCGAGAAGCGTAGGGTAGACCCGGGGTCTCTCGGTGCCATGAACGGCGAGATCGGCGAAGCGGGTGCGGCTTGACGGCTGGCAGTTTGCGCCGAAGTTTCTAACACGCCCAAGGCTAGGTCTTGGGAGGCGTTCGGTCGGACTTCAACCGAAGTCGCTTCTCGGCACGTCCGTGTAGACGGGTTTCCGCTTTTCTCTCCGTGCTCGTATGCACTCAACGAGATTCTCCGTATTGCCGAGTAAGAGTTGGTTTCGGTCTTCTAGGTCTATTGCGGCGTTGAGGCTGTTGGTTTCGAGGTTTGCCCAACAGACCTTCTTGGTCATCTGTAATCCGTAAGCGCTCAACTCACACATTTGTTCCGCCACGTCGATTGAATGTGCGAGGACTTCACCGTCCGGAAGCACCCGCGAGACCAAACCGATATGCTCGGCCTCGCGAGCGTCTACTTTGCGGCCGGTTAGTAAGATGTCGTTAGAGCGGGAAGCTCCAATCAAGCGCGGCAGCAGGTAGCTGGCGCCGAGTTCCGTGCTGGTCAACCCGTTGATTATTCCGGTGCAGTTGAAGACCGCCGATTCCGAACAGAAGCGTAGGTCGGCGCCTAGCGTCAGGCACATTCCTCCCCCGTATGCGGCGCCGTTTATCGCGGCGATTAGCGGCTGCGGCAGTGCACGCATGGCGGGGACGGCCTGTGAAAAGTGTGTCATGGCGGCCATCCCGACACGCGATAGCGCCATCTCCTGTATTCCGGGAATTACTCCGGGGTCCTCTAGGTCCAAGCCGGAGCAGAAGGCCCGGCCTTGCCCGGTCAGGATGCATACCCAACACGAGTTGTCGGCGGCGACCGCTTGGAGAGCTTCGTAGAATTCCGTCATCAATTCGAAAGACATCGCGTTTAGACGATGTGGACGGTTTAGAGTGATTACAGTGATGTGCGGCCGGACCTTTGCTACGATTACCAATCCCATAACAGGCTCCCTATTGCGTTCGTCTCTTCGGCGTGGGTGCGCCTGCCACCACACACGATACCGGGCCCGGACCGGGACTCCGGTTGTCACCGTTGGACGGGGCGCCCTTTGTATCCGCCTCCACGCGAGCATAGCCAAGCCATCTTCTCTAAGCTACGCTAGCAAGAACACGCTGGCACGATCACCACTTTGAGGCGCTCCGCACGGCGGCTCGATTGCAAACACTGTCTTCAAGGGCCGATATAGCCTGCATCATTCATGAAAGCTCGTCGCGAGAGTCGTAAGTGTCTGCCGGACCGGCCGGATCAGCCTACGCGTAGCGCTGGAGCCGGCAGGCGTACTAACCAATACGTCGAGGGCCGAAAAATGGCGCTGCGGTCTATCGAGCGGGCTTTGTCACGCCTTCGTATTGTCGGGGCCGTTGCGGGTATGGCTCTTGCCGTGACCGCCTCGGTCGAACTGGCGCCAAGGCCGGCCCGTGTGCTGCCCCCATCGGCGGCCGCTCTTGTCAACGGGAAGGTGATCGGGCGCCGCAGCGTTGACGCCGCTTTGTCCGCGATGGCGGGTGCCGCCTCGAATGGAGTGCCGGTGGATCGCAATCAGGTCATCGAGGGCTTGATCGATGAAGAGTTGTTGGTTCAGCGCGGTGTCGAGATTGGCTTGCAAGATAGCGACCGCGCCGTACGTAAGGCTATCGCCATGGCGATGATCGACGCTCTTGTCGTGCCTGCTGGCCGCTTGCCGCTCGATGAGCGGAGGCTGCGGAAATTTTTCGATGCGAATCCCGCGGAGTACTCCGAACCACCCCGTCTGAGAGTCAAGAGAATGTTCTTTCGGGATAGCTCCAAGGGAGACTCTCTTTCCAGGGCAGAGAACGCGGCTGCGGCGTTGGCCCGGGGCGGGGATTTCGACCAGGTAAGGATCGCGTATGCAGATGCGTCCAGTGTGTCTCTACCCGGCGACATGATGCCTCCGCAGGTGTTGCGGCGCTATTTAGGGGCATCGCTCGCCGACTCCGTCCTTGATCTCGAGGCGGGCCAGGTATCGCGGCCGCTACCATCGGCCGGAGGAACCAATCTAGTGCTGATCGTCGAGTCGCGACCGCGCCGTTTACGGCCCTATGACGAGGTACGTGAAGAAGTCAAAGCCGGCTACTTGAAGCAATTTCGGGACCTGGCTCTGCGTGAGGGCCTCGAGCGGCTTTGGCACGAGGCGGACGTAGTCGTCTTCGGGGAGGATTCCCGGTGAGCCGGAATGGGAATCGCAGGGCTAACCTGATGCTCTTTGTAGCTGCTGCCGGCGGCTTGATACTGGGACTGGCCTCGGTCTTCTGGTCGCCGCTTGGAAGTGTTACAGCGCTCGGTGGTGGTGGCGTGGTAGCGACTGTCAACGGCAAGGCTATTCACGTTGAGAGCTACCGGCGCGCTTTGCAGGCGATGGCTAGCGATATGCGGGGGCCGCTACGGGGGTCCGATGAAGAGCTGTTGCTACGCCGCCTGATAGAGGAAGAATTGCTTATACAGGCCGCCCTTCGTGATGGCGTGATCGACACCGACCCCATGGTTCGCAAGGCTTTCAGCGATGCGATGATTGCATGGATACTTGCGGATCTGCCGGTGCATGATCCTTCGGAACTAGAGCTTTCCGAGTTCTATGAAAACAACGCGGCATTGTTCGACAGATACTCCATGGGGATGGATACGGACTCGGCACTAGAAATGCTCCGGGCGGCTTTCGTACAAAGGCGCAGGGACCTTGCCGTTGCACAATATATTTCATGGCTGCGCGATCAGGCGGATATAGTGAGACCGAGGCGAATACGGTGAGGCCTTGCCGGCTTAGCCTCGTCGCTACGCTTGCGCTGGGGTTTGGCGTGGCGGCTATGAGTTTGCCGTTGCCCCGCGAGGCGGCGGCCCACACGCGTAGCCGGTCCTTTTCCTCCTGGACTGTCCATGGCAACGAACTGCGGATGGTTTTCAGCGTGCGTGCTTTCGAAGTAACACGCCTGAATACGCAAGCGGCGAATACCCCGGGCCTCGCATTGGCTCTCGAACGTCATCTCGAGGACAGCATTTCGGTTTCCGACGAGGAGGGAGATTGCGATGCCGCCGGCCGGCCTCGTTTCGTCTCCGCGCATGACGGTTACCTACGGGTTGAATGGAGTTTCAGTTGCCGCGGGGGTGAGCGAATCAAGATAAACAGCGAGGCATTTTTCGCGGTGGCACCGGAGCATGTCCACTACGCACGGGTGCGTCGCGACGGCTCTCCGCCGGCTGAGTATCTACTGACCGAACTTCAAAGGTCTTTGATCCTATCTTCAAGCCCCGAGTACGATTCGGCGGCGGCCTCCTTCCGGGCCTATGTAGTGTTGGGCGTACGGCATATCTTTGCCGGAGCGGACCACGTTGCGTTTCTGCTGGCCCTCCTGTTGCTGTGCCGCAGGGTCAAAGAGGTGCTCTTGATGGTGACCGGCTTTACCTTGGGACACAGCGTAACGCTCAGCCTTGCCGCGCTCGGATTTCTACGTCCGAACCTGTCGTCGATCGAGGCCTTGATAGGTTTCACTGTAGCTCTGGTCGGTGCCGAGAATATCGCGGTAAAGACAGAGTCCGGCCGGTCGTTTGCGATGTCCGGTGGGCTGCTAATGTGCGCGTTGGCGCTTATCAAGCTTTGCTACGGAATTGGATTGCCGACCCCAGTCTTGTTGGGGTTGGCGCTGTTCACACTATGTTTCTTGCCGATGTCCGACAGCCGGGAGCATGCTGCAAGGTTTCGTCCGGCTTTGACCTCGGTGTTCGGACTCGTGCACGGTTTCGGTTTTGCGCGCGTTCTTGGCGAAGC
The DNA here is from genome assembly GCA_024276575.1 of Candidatus Binatota bacterium. Classification (GTDB taxonomy): domain Bacteria; phylum Desulfobacterota; class Binatia; order UBA1149; family CAITLU01; genus JAJRWY01. The sequence goes on along the minus strand of JAJRWY010000089.1, from coordinate 3,124 downwards.
CGGGTTGCCGGACCGGAGCCTGCTGCCGGCTCTGCTCGGGTTCAACATCGGTGTGGAAATAGGGCAAGTACTCATCGTCGGAGCAGCGGCGACAGTAGCTCTGCTGCTTGCCTCCAGGATGCGCGAGTACAGCCGCTGCTTGGCGTTTGATACGGCTTCTGCACTGCTCTGCGGCCTTGGTCTGTTCTGGTTCGTGCAGCGTTCGTTCGGTGCCTATTGACCGGATGTCGAAACAATGTGGTAGCGCAACCGGGAGGGTTCTTTCCTATCGGCGGTCCGCGCACTATCATCCACTGCCATGAAAACTCTAGTTGTCGAAGAGAAAGACGGTGTCTTGGTGATCACGCTCAATCGTCCCGAGGTCTTGAACAGCATCAACCAGCAGTTGATTGCGGAGTTCAGGTCGGTTCTTGCCGAGTCGTTGGCTAAAAGGAGCGTGCGAGCGTTACTCGTCACCGGGGCTGGGCGCGCGTTTTGCGCTGGTGCCGACCTAGCGGCAGACGATGGAAATCCCGCACTCGGAGTCGGGGAGCGGGTGGCGCTGGGTATGGAGCGAGGTTTCAATCCTCTTATTCGCGAGCTTGCGTCGTTTCCCAAACCCACGGTTGCTTCGGTTCATGGGGTTGCTGCGGGCGGCGGAGTCGGATTGGCTCTTAGTTGCGACATCGTGCTCGCGGCACGCTCGGCAAGTTTTATTCAGGTGTTCGGACCCAAACTCGCGATAGTGCCGGACATGGGCTGCAGTTGGTTCTTGCCGCACTTACTAGGACGTGCCCGGGCACGCGCTTTGGCGTTGACAGGAGACCGCCTGAGCGCTGAAGATGCGGAACGTTGGGGTTTGATCTGGAAATGCGTGGATGATGACGAAATTAAGTCCGAGGCTTTCGGTCTAGCCGGGCGTCTTGCTTCGGGTCCCACCAATGCGTTCGCATGGATCAAGCGAGCGCTCGATGCAGCACCGCGTAACTCGCTGACGGACCAGCTCGATTATGAGAAGGACTGCCAGCGAGTACTGGCCGACCATCCGAACTTCATCGAAGGAGTGCAGGCCTTCCTATCCAAGCGTGTTCCTGATTTCAGCGAGGGCTGACCCGGCTAAGACGAAGTCGCCGGCCGGCGTCTTGCCTCTTCCAAGGCGGCGCCGGCCGGCGACTGTGCTACTTGAAGTCTTTCTGCTTCAGTTTCCACTTGCCGCGGTCGCCGCTCCATTCCGCGGTCAGATAAGCGACATCGTCGCCCACATAGACTTGCGTGGTCATGCGCGGCAAGGTTGCCCGTGACAAGTCTCCATAGGCCTTGATCGTGAAGCCATAGTTGAGATATCCGTCATCCAGGCGGCGCTTCAGCCTGAGCTGTCCGATGCCTCCACGCAAGGGCCTGGCACTCTTCTTCGCAGTCTTATCCTTGAAGCGCATGGTCTTGCCTTTGAGCTTCATGTCTCCCGGCAGGACGCGTGCGGAGTATATTACGCCCTCCGCGTTGCTCAGCGCGAAGCTTACGCCTTCCGTCATCGGATCGGATTCCGTCATCGGAATGAAGCGGCCGTGGATCTTGAGCTTGCCTTTTCTTCCCCGGGCACGTCCTTTCGACTCGTAGCTCTTGATCATGGCTGGGTCGTTGAGGATCGGAACGCAAGGCGGGGTCAGCAGGCAGCTCGTATCGCAGCTCTGGAAGCCCGGGAAAGTGCAGTCGGGATCGGCGCAATCGATCAACAGGTCGCCGTCGTCATCAAAACCGTTGTTGCAGATCTCGGCCGACGGGGGGTCGCACTGTTCGCCTGGGTCGAGGATCCCATCGTTGCAGAAGAGTGCGGCACTGACATCCGTCGGTTCGCTATCGGCATTGTTGCCCGGGTCGCTGTCCGAGGAAGTGCTGGAGACGAACGCGTTGTTGCAAAGATCCTCCGTTCCCAAGCAGTCGCCGTCGCTCAAACTTCCCGCCAAGGCCGCCGCCGGGCTGATATGTACGGTAACTTCGAAGATACTCGTCGTTCCTGCCGCAACGGTTCCCAGGCTGCACCTAAGAGACGTGGGTTGGACGAGCACGCAGCCGGCGGTGTCGCTGACGTAAGTAGTTTGCGAATCTATCAACTCGGTTACGATGACGTCGGTGGCGGCGTCCGGACCCAGGTTCGTTACCTCGATGCGATAAGTAAGGTCGGTATCGGGAGCTACCGGTTCCGTGTCCAGATCCGACTTCACCAAGGACAGTGCGGAGAACGAGGTCGCTGCAACGACGTCGCTGGCTTCATCGGCAGTGTCGTTGGCGGCGTTTCCGTCGACCGTGTCGGCTGTGACCGACGCTAAGTTGCAAAGGTCCTCGCTACCGTTGCAGGCTGGTCCGGTATTGGTACCGCCTGTTGGTGCGGTGGTGTTCACGTAGACGGTGACATCGAAGGATAGGGATGAAGAGGCCGGAATAGTGCCCAGGTTACAGCTCAGCGAGCCGCTGACCACCTCGATGCAGCCTGCCGTGTCCGAGACATAAGAAACATCGGCCGGCAGCAAGTCGGTGACCACTACGCCGGAGGCATCGCCGGGGCCGTTATTGAGAACCGTCAGCGTGTAGTTCTGGTTAGCACCGGCTTGTACGGGGTCGAAAGAGTCGGTCTTGCTGATGCTCAAGTCGGCTTGGATCAGCATACACGCCGCGTCGCAGGTAGCGGAGGCGCCGGCATCGTCGCATTCTTCACCACAGATAGCTTCAGTAACGCCGTTGCCGCAGGTGCTTCCACCACCCAGGCAGACTCCAGCCAAACAGGCGTCGGCTACAGTACAGGCGTCCAGATCATCACAGGACGTACCATCGGCCAGCGCCGGATCTGAACACAGCCCGGTCCCCGAGTCGCAGACACCGGCGCTGTGGCACTGGTCGCTGGGAGTGCAAACGACGGGGTTTGCTCCGGTGCAGACTCCGGTCTGGCAGCTATCGCTTTGTGTGCAAGCATCGCCGTCATCGCAAGCAGACCCGTCGGCTAGCGCCGGGTCTGAACACAGCCCGGTCCCCGGGTCGCAGACGCCGGCGCTGTGGCACTGGTCGCTGGCGCTGCACACGACGGGGCTCGATCCCGTGCATACTCCGGACTGGCAAGTATCGCTTTGGGTACAGGCATCGCCGTCATCGC
>JAJRWY010000088.1 GCA_024276575.1 Candidatus Binatota bacterium | reverse complement strand
GCCACCGCCGACCCCGCGTTCCAAAGCTCGCGTGACAGGTCGAGCACGAAGGATCCCACGGGACCGGCTGCGCCGGCCGGGCGGTCGAGTTCGGCCGCCACCCGCTGCTCGAGCTGTTCGAGACGTTCGGCAAAGAAATCGTAGATCCGGGGGGCGCTGTCAGCGGCAGGCTGCGGCCGGGCACGCTTCGCGGCGGCGAGATCAGTCACAGCTTCAACCATGGTGGGATTGTGCAAAGGGGTCGCCAGGGGGTCAAGCAGTGGCGCAACGGCAGGCAACTCGACGAGAATAAAAGATGCAGAGAAGACAGATGCCGCCTACTATTTCTCGAGTCACGGCTTGCCGCCCTCATGCCCCCCGCCCGCTCGCCCCCTCCGCGTTCTGCCGCGTTTGACCCCTTGGCGGTGTAGCGGTCTAAATAGCGCCCGTGCAGCACCGTCTATCTGCCACCCTTTACGTCACCGGTAAAGGTGGCAGTGGGAAGTCTTTCGTATCGCGAGCCCTAGCCGTGGGCGCGGCCGCACGCGGATCGAGAACCGCGTTGGTGCGTATCCATGGCCACGACGCTGGATCCCGGCCCAGCCACGATGCCGGGCACACGGCCGGCGGCGAGCCTTCGTCTCTACGCGAATTCGTCGTCGACGAAAGAGAAGCTCTGGCGGATTTCGTGACTTCCGTGGTCCGCTTCGGTTTCGTCGCCAAGCGGCTGCTCGACAGCAGAACGTTTGCATCCTTGGCGGCCGCGGCTCCGGGCGTCAAGGACTTAGTCACGCTCGCGGCCGTCGCCGACATCGCCGCTGGCAAGCGTGGCGAGGAGTTTGATTTACTCGTCATAGACGCACCGGCGTCGGGGCACAGCCTGCCCTTGCTTACCGCACCCACTCAGGTAGCCGAGTTGATCCCTTTCGGCCCGGTAGCCACCGCAGCCCGCCGGGTAAACGAGATGGTCTACGATCCTTGCCTATTTAGCTGCGTGGTGGTGGCAATCGCCGAGGAACTTGCGGCCACCGAGGCTTTGGACTTATGGCGCAGCCTACGAAGCGCCGGAATCGAAACCTCCGCAATACTGGTCAACCGGCTCCTCAACGAATCCTTGACGGATGGGCAGCGCGCATGGCTGGCTAAGAAGCGAGTATCGCCGGACGCTCTCTACTACGATGCCAACAGCATGCGGCAACGAATCTTGATCGAGCGTCTGGAAGAAGAAAGTGGTCCGGCTTTGAAGCTCCCTGAATACCGCGGCAAGACCGCAGCGGCCGAAAGCGCGGAGATCGCGGAGATCCTGTCGTGCTTGGGCAAGAGCCTCAACCTCGATTATTCATGACCATGCCGGTATCAGAGTTGCTCGAACACCGGCGTTTGCTGGTGGTGGCCGGTGCCGGCGGCGTAGGCAAGACCTCGACCGCCGCCGCACTGGGGCTGGCGGCGGCACAACGCGGGCGCCGCGTAGGGGTGCTTACCGTCGACCCGGCTCCACGGCTCGGCGACGCGCTGGGAATAGACGAACTCTCCGATCGTGCCCAGGCCGTGGAACTCGATTCCATACCACGCAACGGTGCTTGCCTGCATGCCATGCGCTTGGACGCCAAGAGGACTTTCGACCGTATGGTCGAGCGCTTCGCGCCGGACCGGGACAGCGCCGAGGCCCTGCTCGAGAACCCGGTCTACCAAAGGGTCGCGGGCTCGCTTGGCGGTTCGGAACATTACATGGCATTCCAGCGCCTCTATGAGCTGGTCGGTGAAGACGACCACGACCTGCTCATCGTCGATACGCCGCCGGCCGCCAACGCCTCGGAGCTGTTCTCGGCGCCGCTCAGATTATCCGATCTCATCGACACCGGTGCCGCTTCTCTCCTGGCCGAACCGAGCCGCTTGCTCGCACGCGCCGGCTCTACACTGGCCCGCGCTTCTTTCGCCTTGGTGCTCGCGGTGCTCCAGCGCGTGGTGGGCAGCGAAACGCAGCGGCAGGTCTCGGAGTTCGCAGAGATGTTCGCGCACTTGCTCGAGGGTCTGGAAATCCGCGTACGCGAGGTCGATGCACTGCTCAAGAGCCCTCACACGGCCTTCATACTAATCGCGCGCCCGGACCCGGACGAAGTCGATGCAGTGCTGAACTTCCACGCAGCGCTGCACCGAAACGAGGTCAAACCGCAGTTGCTCATCGCCAACCGTCTTACTCCGCCACCGGGCCACGAACGCGAGCAGGCAGCCGCACAGCGTTTGCGAGGGGCCCCGCGAGGGACGCTAGCCGTAGTGGAGCATATGGAGGCCGAACTCGATTCGTGCAGAGCACGCGAAGAGCAAGCGCTGGCGGAGTTGCGTTCGATCCTCGAGCCAATGGATACGCCGGTGGTCGCGATCCCTTCACTAGCCGGCGACATAAGCTCCCTGAGCGATGTGGAAACGCTGGCGGCCCAATTCGACTAGTCGCGAGCGGACGGCGTAGCACCCCTGGCCTTGGCGCTCGGCGCGGCACCCTTGGCTTTGGCAGACGGGGCAGTACTCTTGGCCTTGGCGTTTGGTGCGGGTCCCTCAGCTTTGGCGAAAGAGGCGGCACTCTTGGCCTTGGCAGGCGGCGCGGCACTCCTGGCCTTGGCGCTCGGCGCGGTACTCTTGGCCCCGGCACTCGGGGCCACACTCTTGGCCTTGGCAGGCGGCGCGGCACTCCTGGTCTTGGGAAGCGGTGCGGAAGATGCGGCCTTGCCACGCGGAGCCCCGGACGACGCGCTGGCGGCCGACTCGGCGGCCGCTAGCGCCAATTCATCTACTTTACGGGTCAGATTTATCAACGAACGTTGCAAGATATCGACCTTGCGCGACAAGCGGGCCACTTCGTTGTGGGTAGGCACGTTCGCCATCGACAAAACGCTTTCCATGTTGTTGTCGATGCTGGCCTTGGCCTCGACAGCACGCTCGAGCAGAGTAGAAAGCCCCGCACTGACACGGTCTTCCCCGATCAAGCGGTTGAGTTGTCCGATTATCGAAAACACTGTCTGCTGAGGTCCTTTGCCGTTCATTTTGAAACTCCGTGTCCCTCAACCTTGATTGGACAATAATTCACGAGCGAAAATGCGCTGGAATGCGTCAGCCGTGGCCGAGCGGAGCGTACAACCGTACGTGAGCATCGGCGGGCGCGAGTACGGTAAGCGGATGGCGTGTTCCGGCGCGAGCCGGAGGCGATTTGCGCCGTGAATTATTGTCCGATCAAGGTTCACTGTACTCGAGTCCACCACCGCAACAGCCGACATCGACAACTAGGCCGAGCTTGCGATTATAGACTGTCCTTACGCGAGTCGGGAAGCGCAACTGCCTATGTTGAGGGCAGGCCGGCCGGCAACTGCCCGCAGTGTAGGCAGCACCGGGCTACGGTAGCCCAAACTACACTTCCCCTGTCCGTGAGCTACCCGCGAATTCTTTGACAAAACGAGAATCTGTCGAGCGGGAAAACTTTGCACGCTTATTGCTGTAGCCCCCCGACACTGTCGTAGCCACAAGCTTCCGTTTCCCGCAAGGAAACGGGTTGCCCGGCTACGGCGGCTTCGAAACGTGAGAGCGTCCGGTAGGAACCGAGGTCGGGGATCATCCGATTCTGAGGCCATGAGCAGCAGCGTGTCATGGCGTGGGTATGTCGTACGCCGCGATCACAATCTAGGGAGCAAACGATGACGAAAACATTTAGAGCGGCGGTGCTGAGTACCGCGTTTATACTAACGGGAACCATGGCCGTCTATGCCCATGCGGACTCGAACGACGGGGATTTCATGTCGGTGTTGACCAACAACGGCGCCGGATATGATCTTTCCGACCTGATTCTCGGCGAAGATGCACCGATCGATTTCGGCGGCTGGGTGCAGTTCGGCTATTCGAACCGCAGCACCGGATTGTTCAATGACCAGAAAGATTCGATACGCAACAACCAGACTTGGTTTTACGTGGAGAAGGTCGCCGACGGATCGGATGGACTGGACTTGGGCTTCCGCTTCGACGCGATGTACGGTGCAGACGCGCAAGACACGCAGGCCTTCGGTAACAGTCCCGGCGAGTGGGATTTTGCCAACGGCTACGATCGCGGCGACGACGGTTTCGCGCTTCCGCAGCTTTATCTCGAAGTTGCCAGTGGCGATTTTTCCGTCATCGCCGGCCGCTTCTACACGCTGGTGGGCTACGAAGTCGTAACCGCGCCCGACAACTTCTTCGCAAGCCATGCCTTTACTATGTATTCGAGCGAACCTTTCACTCATACCGGCGTTGTCGTCACTTATTCGGGCTTCGATAACATCGAGCTATATGCCGGCTGGACGGCAGGCTGGGACACTGGGTTCGATCAACTTAATGACGGCAGCAGCTTTCTCGGCGGCTTCAGCGTCTCGCCTATCGATTCGGTCTCGGTCACCTATATTGCGACAGCCGGCAATTTCGGCCTCAACGGAGACGGTTATTCACACAGTATCGTCGTCGACACGACGCCGACGGAGAATCTGAACTATGTGTTTCAAACTGACTTCGCGACCACTAACAAGGATGTCTTCGGCTCGGGCGACAACGACTACGAGACCGTCGGGATCAACAACTACTTGACTTACTGGCTCAACGATTTCGCGAGTCTCGGCACACGCGCCGAGTGGTGGAGGGCGAACGGGACCTCCTATTATGAGGTCACCAGCGGCGTGAATCTGCGCGCGCTTCCCAACCTCACCTTTCGTCCCGAACTGCGCTATCAGTGGAGTCCGGGCAACAACAACGACAGCCAGATGGTCACGGCAAACAACCCGGCGGGCCTGCCCCTTGACGAGGGTGTGATCTTTGCCGTCGATGCAATCCTGACTTTCTAAGCTAGTGGCGCGCCGGTCTTGGACCGGCGCGCCACTGGGCTAGGCCTCCTCCGCTATTCCACTGCTCCAATGCGCTACTGCGCCACTGCTACGCTACTCCATTGCTCCGCTGTTCCATTGCTCCAGTGCTCCGCTGCTCCGCTACTCCATTGCTCCAGTGCTACGGTGTCCCGCTGCTCCAGTGCTACAGTGCTACAGTGCTACGGTGTTCCGCTGTCCCGTTGTTCCACTGCTCCGCTAATCCGCTAGGCTGCCGGTCCACCGGCCTAGTATCCTTTTTCCCGTATTGCGAAGAACACGCCGCATGGGATATGCCCAAGCAATGCTTAGCATCGGCATCCAACTGAAAGCGCGAAGGTCTCTCCCCTGCGCTCACTTTGTTGCAGCAGCGATTGTCACCACTGTTGCCCTCGCTCACGCGAGCCCCGCTGCGGGAGCCGTCCCCGCCCGGCCCTTCGGCTCCCACCCTGCCGCTTACGCTGCGGGGAGCATCTTGCCCAACCATCTCTCGCAAGCCACGCTCGATCAGGCGGTGCGCGATTTCTACGACTCGTGGAAGGCCGAATACCTTTCTCAAGATTGCGGTGCCGGGCGTTATCTCGTGCGGGCCGGTATCGACTCGGCCAACCTCACCGTTTCCGAGGCCCACGGTTACGGCATGATCATCGCCGCGTTGATGGCGGGCCACGATCCCAACGCGCAGACGATTTTCGATGGCTTGTACGCCTTCTTCAAAGACCACCCTACTGCGACTCATGCCAACCTGATGTCGTGGTACCAGAACAACTCCTGCAACGACGCCCAGGGCAACGACAGCGCCGCCGATGGCGATCTCGACATCGCCTTCGCTTTGCTGCTTGCCGACGATCAATGGGGCAGCGCCGGAGCCATCGACTATGCCTCTCAGGCGCTTGCGGTACTTGCTGACATAAAAGACGGCGATCTCGATGCGACCAATCGTTACGTGAAGCTGGGCGACTGGGTGCTGTCCGGCGACGCCAAGTACTATCCCTCGACACGAAGTTCCGATTTCATGATGGACCACTACCGCAGCTTCGCGAATGCCAGCGCAGATCCGGACTGGAGTGCTTTGACCGACCGCAGCTACGCCATCATTTCGGAGATCCAAACGAATTACAGTGCCACGACCGGCCTGCTTCCCGACTTCGTATTAAATCCACTGACTACGCCAACCCCCGCCAACCCCGGCTTTCTCGAAGGTCCAACCGACGGCTACTACTCCTACAACGCGGCTCGTGACCCGTGGCGCATCGGCAGCGATTTCCTGGTGTCGGGCGATCCGCGCGCCAAAGCCGCCCTTGATCCGCTGAACGCCTGGATTCGTGCCGCAACCGGCGAGCAACCGTCTTCGATTCGAGCCGGCTACAAGCTCGACGGCAGCCCTGTCTCGGGATCGAACTATCAATCACTCGCTTTCATCGCGCCTTTCGGAGTCGGCGCGATGGTGGATGCCTCGAATCAATCATGGCTCAACGACATCTGGGATCTGCTCGTGTCGACACCGCTCAGTGCCGAGGGCTACTTCGAAAACACCTTGAAGGTTCTTTCGATGCTGGTGATGTCGGGCAACTGGTGGGCGCCGGACGCCTACATTTGTGGTGACGCCGTCGTGGACCCCGGCGAGCAGTGTGACGATGGAAACAGCGTGGACGGAGACGGCTGCGATAGTAACTGCACGACCACCGGCTGCGGCAATGCGATCGTTACCGCCGGCGAGCAATGCGACGATGGGAACTTGCAAGCGGGCGATTGTTGCGACGCTTCCTGCCAATTCGAGATCGCGGGCACCGGCTGCGACGATGGTGAATATTGTACGCTGACCGACACCTGCGACGGCACGGGAAGCTGCCAAGGTCTCGCGCAGCCCTCGGTGAGCTGCATAGTTCCCTTGGCTGCCGGCAAGAGCGTGTTGTTACTCAAGGATCGCGCAAGCCGCGACGTGCTGTCGTGGAAATGGGGCCGCGGCCCCGAAGTATTGCTCGCGGCCTTCGGCAACCCTGACGTCACAGACGACTACCGCCTGTGTATATACGAGCAGACCGGACCGGCGGCTTCGGTTTTCCTAGATGCGTCCGCACCTTCCTCACCGGTCAAGTGGTCCAGCCTTGGTACTAAAGGGTTCAAGTATAAGGATGCTGATCTGATCCCGGACGGACTGCGCTTGCTCAAAGTCAAGCCCGGGCCGGCGGGCAAAGCCAAGATCAAGGTCAAAGGCAAAGGCGCGAACCTAGCGATCACGAAGCTCGGTTTCGATCCCTCGGCAACGATAACGGTTCAGCTCCACGCAGGATCAGGATCCTGCTTCGGTGCCGCATACTCGGCACCGTTTTCTCGCAACGACTCGGGCCAGTTCAAAGCCGGCAACACGCCTTAACCCTAATGCCAGTAATTTACGATGCGTAAGTGCATGAGATTCCTAGAAGTCCTTGCGTCGGTAGTTGCTCATTTTCGTCTTCACGGCGCGTGGATATCGTCTGGAGCGACGTGGCGGGAGGACCAGATGAGTCAAGGTGTCGCAAAGCTTGCGATACAGAGCGG
>JAJRWY010000087.1 GCA_024276575.1 Candidatus Binatota bacterium | reverse complement strand
GCCGCACTTCGGGGCGCTACAGCGGCCATGAGTAGACTCACAGAAAAGACGAGGACCGCGATTGCCGCGTGGCCGCGACTTCGGCCGGTGGTGGTCGAAGCCGTTGCGTTGCGCCTGTCCGTAGCCGGGTGGGGAACGCAATCTGTGCCGGCAGTCGTGCCGTGAAACCGGGTGTCGAAGCCTGGGCTATGAGTTGAGCAGGCATAGGGCATGGCGATGGTTCCTCCTTGAGACGATTCCTAGCTGCCCGGCGCGCGACTAGCAAATTAGCGCGCTGTGGGCTAGCGTTAAAAGTCCCTTGCCAATGTTAGAAGCTTCGAAACGAAAAAGCTTGCGCTACGTTAGCGGCCGCCCGTTGAGTGCGATTCTCCGGACCGTTGGCGTATGCCTGAGCGTGTTGGTGTTGCCGGCCTTCGCGTTGGTAGTGTCGCTGTCGCCGCCCGCTGCCGCTGCTGCGGACGCAACGGTTAGCGTCGTGGCGGTCTCGATTCCCCGTGCACTGGCTCCGGGACAGCGGGCAACCCTACGACTGCGTGTGAAGATCGCACCGGGGTGGCACATCAATTCAAACGCGCCGCTTCAAAGTTTTCTGATCCCGACGTCTTTGAGTTTCGATTTACCAGAACAGTTGGCCGCTTCTCCTACCCGCTATCCGGCTCCTATCCGCCGCAAGCTTCCCTTCGCCGGAGGCGAGGAGCTGGCTCTGTTTGAGAAAGAAGTGTTGCTGGAGACCGAACTATCGTGTTCCGGCGTTTTTGATTCTTCTTCTAGGATGTCGGCGCGACTTCGCTACCAGGCTTGTACCGACACCGTGTGCAAGCCGCCTGCCGTCGCCCGTCTGGAGTTCAACATAGACAGTCACCGTGAGGCTGAAGCGGATGCCTCCCAGGCCGGGGCAGCGAATGTCGGCAGCAGCATGGCTGGATCGAGTTCGGGGAGGCCCGCTGGTTCCGGCGCGCGCACTTTAGAGGGCACTGCCGGTCCCAAGGTGTCGGGACACGGCGTGTTGCCTTTCCCCGGACCTACGCAACGTGGGCCGGGCGATGCCGGGTTGCAATCCGGATCAGCAGATAAGCCCCGGCCCGGCCGCCAGGAGCAGCGCAACGATGAGGCCAGGGCCGGCAGCTCGACGGGGCACGCGGACGGGGAACTCCTCTGGGAGCCGTTCGACGGATATCGCTACTTGGCTTTGAAGAGAAGCGGTCGGCCCTTCGTGTTAGGATTTACCTCGAAAGGGTGTATGCCATGTCGGGAGATGGAGGCGCGCACCTTTCGCGACCGGAAAGTCCTGCGTGCGGCTAGCGGTTTTGCGTTCATGAGTGTGGACATGTCCGTCAAGACACGGCAGGTCCAGGCGGCTCGCTCGAGCTTCCGTGTGCCGGGTGCGCCGATGTTGATATTCTACGGTCGTGACGGGCGTGAGACGACCCGTCGCATAGGCTTCGTGGGTCCCGAGGACTTTATCCGTCTTCTCGAGCAAGCGCGCGAAGCCGGAGCCGCCGAAGCGAACGTGAAAGGAGAGGAATCATAAAGTTTTCTGAGCTTGATCTACCCGAGGAGGTACGCCGGGGGATAGAGGACGCGGGTTTCGTAGAATGTACTCCGGTGCAAGCCGCGACTCTGCCGTTCGGTTTGGCCGGGCGTGATATCGCGGGCCAGGCGCAAACCGGTACCGGCAAGACCGCTGCTTTTCTAATCGCGATCTTTACCTTGCTGCTGCGAAGGCCGCGCCGTTATAAAGGAAAATCGTCGTGTCCGCGGGCTCTGGTCATCGCTCCGACCCGCGAGTTAGCCATACAGATTCGCGAAGAGGCCGACCTGCTCGGAAAGCATTGCGGGCTTGGAATCCATGCCGTCTATGGTGGAGTCGATTACCGCAAGCAGCTCGACCGCTTGAGCGAGGGCGTCGATTTGTTGATCGGCACGCCGGGGCGTCTGATCGACTACTTCAAGCAGCGGGTCTTCACTTTGCAGGAAACCGAAATTTTCGTTGCCGACGAAGCCGATCGAATGTTCGATATGGGCTTTATCGACGATTTGCGTTTCCTGGTGCGCCGCATGCCGCCGCCGGGGGAAAGGGTGTCTTTCCTGTACTCGGCCACCTTGTCCTTTCGCGTGCTCGAACTTGCTTACGAGCATATGCGCGACGTTGAACGTGTGGTGATCGACGCCGAGCAGATAACCGCCGATAACATCGATCAGATCGTCTACCATGTGGGGCAGCCCGAGAAGTTCCCTTTGATGGTCGGGTTGATGGAGAAAGAGAAACCGTCCAAGGCCCTGGTTTTCGTAAACACCCGCGCTGGAGCCGCGGAAATCGCTGAACGTTTGGAACTGCAGGGGTATCGCGCTGGGGCTTTGATCGGCGATCTCGACCAGCGCAAGCGTTTGAAGCTGCTGGAATCTTTCAAGCAAGGAAGCCTCAGCGTCTTGGTGGCTACCGATGTCGCCTCGCGTGGATTGCATATCGATTCGGTCTCTCATGTTTTCAACTACGATTTGCCTCAAGATCCTGAAGACTACGTTCACAGGATAGGCCGGACCGCCCGTGCCGGAGCGTCGGGGAAAGCGATATCGCTGGCTTGCGAGCGTTATGTCTACTCCTTGGAGGCGATTGAAGAATTCGTCGGTATTAGTATCCCTCACGAATTTGCCGATGAAAGCATGCTGGGGGTTCCGGTTGCACGGCCGGGCCGGAGGCGGCGTTCCGAGGATAGGGGGCGCGATTCCCGCTCCGGCCGTGGAACGAGAGACAGCAGCGGGGGCAGGAGTGGGCGCCAACGTGCCGCTACCCGCAACAGCCCTTCGCGGCCGGGCGGTAAGAGCGGAGCCACAGGCGCGACAAGTGCGGGCGATCCGGCGGCTACGGATTCATCAGCCGCCGATACTACTACCACTGGGGCCACCGGCCGGCGAAATTCGACAACGCGGACTTCGAGGACACGAAGTTCGAAGGCGCGCAGTTCGAAAGAGAGCAGTTCTGGAGGCCAGGATTCGCAAACGCGAAGCGAAGAGCGGAGCGATGTGGGGTCGAAATCCGAGGACGCTGGTCCTCCGCGAAAGAAACGCCGCCGGCGTAGGCGCAAGAGTACGGCTTCCGCGCACAAGACAGCGGCTGCAGAATCGAAGAGTCCATCTGACCCGTCCTGACCATGGCGGTAGCCGCTACCCTAGTCTGTATCGCCGTCTATTTCCTCGCGTATCGCTTTTATGCGGGCTACCTTAGTGAGCGAGTTTTCGTCCTCGACGATGCGGTAGCCACCCCGGCGCACAGGCAGCGCGACGACGTGGACTACCTGCCTACCGACCGCAGAGTTCTCTTTGGCCATCACTATGCGTCGATCACCGGTCTATCTCCGATGCTAGGCCCGGCTATCGCGGTGATCTGGGGTTGGCTGCCCGGCATGATCTGGGTCGTTGTGGGCGCGGTACTGGTCGGTTGCGTACACGATTTTTCCGCGCTGGTACTATCGGTAAGGGCTCGCGGTTTGTCCGTCGGCGCTATTGCCGAGGGCATCATCGGCCGTCGCGCGAAGACCATGTTTCATATCGTGATCTTTTTCGGGATCGGCTTGGCGATGGGGGTTTTCGTTTCCGTCATAGCGACGCTGTTCCGGCCCGGGTTCTACCCCCAAGCCATATTCCCGTCTTTCGCGTTGATGGCGGTCGCGATGGTGGTGGGACGCGCGGTCTATCGTGGGGGCATCGCTCCTGCTCTGCCGGTCGCGGCAGCTTTCGTTTTCACTTTGGTATTGGTGTGGATCTCTGCGGTCAGCGACTTCACTACCATACACTGGGACAATCGCGACGGTTGGGGCCTTGTCTTGCTGGCCTACAGTTTTGCCGCGTCGGTGTTGCCGGTGTGGATGCTGCTGCAGCCCAGGGACTTCATAAACTCGCTATTGCTCTACCTCGGGGTTGGTCTGATGTATGCGGGCTTTTTCGTGCTGGGCCCGGAGTTCTCATCGCCTGCTCTGGTCTCCAACCCCGAAGGCGCCCCACCGATGTTTCCTTTCGTGTTCGTGGTTATCGCCTGCGGTGCGGTCTCCGGTTTTCACGGGTTGGTTTCTTCCGGTACTACCGCCAAGCAACTCGATCGAACGCGAGATGCCAAAGCGATCGGCTACGGTGGCATGATCGGCGAGTCTCTGCTGGGCCTGATGGCGGTTCTTGCCTGCACGGCCGGATTTTCGAGTCCGGAAGCTTGGCAGACTCACTACGGAAGTTGGCATGCCGCCAACGCGCTCGGCTCCAAAATTGGAGTGTTCATCGAAGGGGGTGCCGGCTTTGCGGCAGCGCTGGGATTGCCTTTGGGTTTGGCCAAGGCGCTTATCGCCGTTGTGGTCGTATCCTTCGCTTTGACCACGCTTGATTCGGCGACGCGTTTGTTGCGCTACAATATTTCGGAAATGGCTTCAAGCTTGGGGGTGGAGAAGGAGAATCGCTACCTGACTTCGCTGCTTGCCGTTGCCGTCATCGCGTTTTTCGCTTTCTACAAAGTCGACGGCCGGCCGGTCGGCCTTGCGTTGTGGGCCTTGTTCGGCACTACCAACCAACTGTTGGCCAGCCTGACTTTGCTGGTGGCGAGCATTTATCTGCTCCGCCGGGGCAAGAATTTTTGGATCGCTGCGATTCCGGCGGTTGCCATGACCCTGACCACGATCGCTGCCATGCTCTTCAACCTACAGCGTTTTCTCGAGGCCGGGCAATGGATGCTGTTGTGGGTTGGGTTGTTACTGCTGCTGCTTGCGCTCGGCATCGTCGCTGAAAGCGTTTTCGCTTTCGCCCGGGCGCGCTGCCTTCCGCCGGTGGAAGACCTAGCCGTTTTTGCCGAGGGGTGAGGACGGCTGAACCTGCGTTATTCGTCGAAGCTCGTCGCGAGAGTCGCAAGCGCCCGCAGTCTAGCGGCGGGTTGCATCATTCATGTTGATGGATGCCCGCGCGCTACGGACTGCCACCTGACCTTGATCAGACAATAATTTACGGCGCAAACCACCGCCGGCACGCGGGCGAGCGCGCCATCCGCGGCTGGCGTATTATAACGCATTTTCGCTCGTGAATTATCGACTGACCAAGGTTGATCCGCCGGGTACGTCGCTGATAAGCGGTAGCGACCACGGCCCGCGGCCCTGTGCCGCGTCTCTGTGCCGCGGCCGCTACCTGTGACTGCGTGGCTATTTGAGAGGCAAAGCCGATTTCCCGGACTTGATGACGAAGAAGGGCTTGCCGAAGGAGACATGACAGCTGTTGCACGCGGTAGCCAAGTCCTTCATCGCTGCCTTGAACGTCGACTTGTTCTGGGTGGCGATTGCCGCATCGACGGCCGCGAGGTCGGTGCCTACGAAGGTCTGCAGCGAGGCTTGCAAAGCGGGACGGGTTATCTCCAGAGTGCCGAAGGCGGCTCCGATTTCTGCGGACTCATGGGCTGCCAGATCCCAGTTTTGTTTTTTGCCCGCCTGGTTGAGGACGTTGAAGCGCAGACCGGCTTCCAGCATCTGCACTGCCGCACCGGGTTGTATGTCGGCCAGCACGTTGATCTGATCATCCGTGCCCGGTTGGTACACGCTGATGTCACGGATCCAATCGCCATGGGGATCGGGGGTGTAGATGCCTATAGCGGCGAATGCTACCGCCGCTCCCAACAAGATCGTCGCGGTCATGAAACCGCCGAAAAAACCCAGCCTACCCGAATCCTTCTTCATTTATCTTCTCCTTAGCCTTCACATCGTTTGGGGGTCTAAATAATCCCGGTCGTTGAAACTTCTTCCGCTCCGGCCGTTTTCGACTAGAGCCGGTCGTGGGTTCCCGCCGGTAAGCGCCTCCATGGTGTAGCCGGAACGAACCCCGGCTGGGTAGGATGGCGGAGCTATCGAACCCGGGCCCCGTTCAGGGGCCCGAGGCTTTGAATACGGATCCGTCGGCGCTTTTCACGCCGGGAGCCGTAACCGCGAAACAAGAAGCGTCGCTGCTCAGCAACTGTACTGTGGCCTTGTTGTTGTTGAGAAGCTGTGCGGCCGTGCCGGTCGGTAGCGACGAGAGCCCCTTGTTGGAGTCGTTCTTGCCCATAAAGATGATCTTTCCCTTGCCGGCATTGCCGCTCTTCATGATCAATTTACTGATGCCATCCGTCGATGCGTCCTTGTCGTTGTATTTGAAGCCTTTGGTGGACAGCGCCTTCCAGCATGACTTTGGCGGCGAGCCACAGTTCATGGTGCTGCGATTCAACAGCATTTCCGCTACCAGGGCGTCAAGGTCGTTGTAGATGCACAGGGCATAAGTGGTTCCACCACTTATCGGCGAGCCGAAGTCATTGAGGACAATCGCGGACTGCAGCTTCTTGAGTCCTACTTTGACCTTCTCTTTCCCGGTTTTCTTTTCATCCACTAAAATCTTTCCCTTGCCGGCAGCTTCGCAGCCCACCATCGGGGAGGCTCCACAAGACAGGGGAAGGGTGGTGCTCGTGGTGCTGCTGCTCGTCGTGGTGGTCGTGGTGGCGGGGCAATCGGCATCGGCCGGCCAGTCCGCCGCACCGTCGCCGTCGTTGTCAAGGCCCACCAAGTCTGCGTCGAAGCCGCTATCCTCTTGCCCACTGTCACAAGGACCACGCAGGTTGTTGGTGGAGGTGGCGTAGTAGGGGGGGCGGACGTTTTCGGGCTGAATGGCCGGAAGGGGGTTGGGATGGCCAAGCTGTCCCGCCACATGGCATGTAGCGCAGACCGTTACTCCGTTATTGGCGTGATGCTGGCGAAGCCCATATGCGGTCGCTTTGGGCTGCCCACTGTTTGGCGAGACCTCGCCGTAGTCTCTACCGTGGCAGCCTGCGCAGCCGAGGCCGCCACCGGGGCCGCTGGAGTAGGTAAGCACAGGAAGGCTGCCCCCTCCATTGGTATGGCACAGGTTACACTCGGTGATGCCGAAGTTCGACTGATGGACGGCATGAAGCACTCTTTGCGGTCCACCGGAAAAAAGCGGATGGCACTGTACGCAGCCAGTTCCGGTTCCATCGTCGTACGATTGGTAGCTGTAGGCGGTTGGTGCCCACAACGTAACGCACAGCAGACCCAACAGGCAGAGTGCCCCGGGCGTGATTATTCTCATGTTCATTGCCTCCGTCGCAGTTTCGGCTTTCGCTACGGGCAAGAGGCCTCCCCCATCGGGGGCAACGTCAAAGCAAAAGGCCGCGACTGCGTCGCGATATCGAAATCACACGGTCGTATCGCGTGAACCTGCATATGGGTCTACTCGGGCTAGCAGACGTTAGTCTATACCCGTAAGTGCAAGGTTAAGTCTACAGTAAAGTGGGTATGTGGGCCCAGAAAATGCGTCTCACGTGCCGGGCTGGGCGATGGTGAGAAAGTCTCAACAGGCGGAGACCGTGCTGCGGCAAGAGCGCAGCGTGGATACCGCGGAGGAAGCCTCGGCAGGTGGTTGGGCGGGTGGTCGTGCTGAGTCCAAAGCAGCATGAACGCTGTCGGAGATCTCGTTGAAGCAGCGAAAGCCCGGCGGTGTTTCGGGGCGAGCAGGCGGGCAGGTATGTGTGCGGGTGCGCGCGCCCCCTTAGCGCAACTTGGCTAGATTACTCCGTGCTTGGGCGAAATCGGGGGCGATGGTGAGGGCCAGTTCGAACTGCCTGCGAGCCTCTTCTTTGCGGTCCAGTTTGACGAGAATCAAGCCCAGTTCGTTGTAGAACTGCGGGTCTGGCTGCTGCTCTAGACGGCTGTGGAAGTACGACAAGACCTCGGAGAGTTTCCCCTGTTTCTCGAGGTTTCTCGCTAGATTCTTGTATGCGGGTAGGTATGCCGGATCATTTCTGATTGCTTCTTCGAACTGCGCGACGGCCTCGTCGATCCGGCCTTGTTTGGCCAGTACATATCCAAGGCCGTTACGAGCTTCGGCGGAGGGCGCGTTGTCGAGCACCGCCTGGTAGTGGCGTGCCGCCCCTTCGAGGTCGCCGCTTCTTGCCAGAGCGGCTGCGAGATTGAAGTGCGCCTGCCCGGCCCGGGGGTCGATGTCGAGCGCCTTTCGGTAATAGGACATGGCCTTGATGGTTTTGCCCTTACGGTCCATCACGAAGCCGAGGTCACTATAGATATCGGCATTTGGTTCCAACTCGACGGATCTCTTGAAATGGTGTGCGGCCTCGTCGAGCCGGCCTAGTTCGATCAGAGCCAGGGCTATGTTGTTGTGCGCCTTTACATAGTCGGGATCGACCGCCAACGCGCGCTGGTACTCCGCTACTGCCTCCGAGGGTTTGCCCTCTTGGAACAAGGCCCAGCCCAGAGCATTTCGAAGTTCGGCATTGTCGGGATCGATCTCCAGCCCCCGGCGGTAGGATCTCTGCGCACCCTTGGGATCGCCGGTGCGTGCGTTGGCCAAGCCGGCGCGTAGGAACGAATAGGTGTCGAGAAACTCTTCGCGAATCCGCACTATCGCGTCGGGGGGAAGGTCTACGAACTCGGGGATGTTCGCTGCCCGGTCCTCGGCCGTGAAGCGTTCGAGTAACACGGGCGGGCTGTCGTTCCCATTGTCATCGATATGGGTAAGTAAGAGTTGCGTATATGGTCTGTTGACTTTCGACGAGAACACCAGCCACCGGCTGTTGGAAGACCAGCTATGCCACGAGTTCATCCGTGAGGTGTTGTAAGTAAGCCTACGCGCTTCGCCGCCCTCGGCGGGAATGATGTAGAGTTCACTGTCGGGCTGCAGCAGCATGTAGCTGTTGGCCTTGCAGAACACTATCCACTTACCGTCGGGAGAATACTTGGCGAAGTAGTTGCTCATTCCGTTGTTCGCCGCACCCTCGAGCGGTTGCGCCACGCCGCCGTTGCCGTCGTTGAAGGGAATGCGGTAGAGGTCGTAACGAAAAGGCTTCTTCTCCGTGACGAATTCCGGCACGTCGGTTTCATCGAGCAGCACGCTGTTCTTGTCTACGGTACTGGAGACTTTGTAAGCTTTGGATCGAGCGAATACGATGTATTTCCCGTCGGGACTCCAACTGGGATTGCTTTGCACGTACTCGGGGTCGTCGGCGCCCGGTAGCGCCCGGAAGCTTTTCGTTTCCCGGTCGTAAACCACGAGAATCCCTTTGACCGGGAAGAACAGTTGCGAGAACTCTATTTCAGGGGTGGCGACGAAAACCGATCGGTCTTTGACGGTGCTGATGACGTAGCGGCCGTCGGGTGACACCTGCGAGAGCAAACCGAAGGTGAGTTCGTCATCGTCTCGCCGGTAGTCGGCCCAAGTGATGATGTTGCTATCGTTCATCACCATCTCTTTGCCGACGGGCATGACGGTGTAAGCGCCCTTGTCGTTGCCGTAATCGACGTCGAGTCCGAGAACTCCGCCATTGGCCGAGAAAGAGTGGCAGTTGCCGCAAACCGGCAGGTTCTCCAAGACGATCGGTGGTGCGGACTGTGAACTGATGCTGCCGAAACGCCATCTTATGCGCGAAGGGTCGCGTACCGCCGACAGAAAAGGCAAGGGGACCTCACGATAGAACAGCGAGTCTTTGACCTCGTCCGTCGAAGTACGGATCCTTACGCGAGCTGCCGACACAATATTTGCCGGTTCCTCGCGGTTTACGCCGGCGATGAATATCTCGGCATCCGCGTGTACCGAAGCCTGTTTGATCCGCGCCCATTCATCTTCGGAGGGACGCCAGCGTGGTAGTTGTGTGGAAGCTCTGACGACTTCGCCCTCCCCTGTTAGGTCGACTACAACGAACCAGAGGCTCGCGTTCCGAGAGCCGTCTTTCCACACGAAAGTGGGCGCAACTATTTCGGGAGGAAACAGTGTCCCGTCCAGGGGGTAAGCGATGTGGAGCTTCCCCCCGTTTGCCGCCGCGGCCTTCGCGATAGCGCCGGCCGAGGGTTGCTGCGCTCGCGGCATGAAAAACCAAGCGGTGAGGCAGACGATGAGTAGTCCCGCGGCGGCGGCGATAATCTGTGGCCTTCTCATACCCGGCGTTTTCCCGATGCTCCCTCTAGGGCCTTATTCACGCTCTTGTCCTCCGTCCGGTGGTAACGGCAGAACCGCGACAGCTTCGGTCTCGCATAGCAGTTCCGGGCGGCACAACGGCGCCTCGACCACCACCGCGGGCAGAGTCTCGAGGCCGTACTTACGTAAGATCGAGAGAAGTTGCGCTGCGTCGCTCCGCTGCTTCAAATAAGTGATCGAGCAGACTAGGTCTTTCCGTGACGCTCCCTGCTGGTCGAGCAACGAGAAGATATTAGCCAGCATACGCTCGGCCTGCCGTTCGAAGTCGCCTGCGTGCACGCTACGGCCCTGTTCGTCGATACTCGCCGTTCCCGACAAGTACAGCGCGACTTTGTTGGCATCCGTTACTTTCAGTCCTCGCGAGAAATCGGAACCGTAGTCCCAAGCTTCGTTCAAGGTGGGTGTCGACATGACCTCCACGCGCCCTGTCTTCATCGTACTCGCCGCGTATATGCTCATCGACAGATCATGGCCACCTGGAAGCGGCCGGCCACCGACGCCGGTGCTTGCCGGCTTGATCTGGATTCGCCTGCTTTCGAAGAACTCCCGGCGCGCACGGTTTAGTGCATCGTAGTCACGGTCGATGTCACGCAGATAGATCCAGGTCCGGACTACGTCGCCAAAATCCATTCCTGCACTGAGCAGCAGTGTTTCAGCGCAACGGAACATATTGCGCGCTTGCGTCAGTGCATCCGCGCCCTCACCGTAAATGTTGCCGCTGTAGAAATGCTCCTCGCTCCCCAGTTGCGTCAACTTGCCCCAACAGTGTGTGCAGGCATCGCAGCCGCAGCTTCCCGAAGCCGCCACTGCACGGTGGGAGTAGGCCTGTCCAGGCTTCGGTAGTACGGCCAGGCCGCAAAGCTCGAGGCCGGCATCGTGGCCCAGCGGGTTTTGGCCGATACGGTTTAATGGCGCGCGCAGCACTTGTGAGATCTGCTTTTGCGAGTCAACTGGGCCGGTGGACAGTGATTCGTGCGAGAATACCGGTCCCAGCTTCTCGCCGGGGCCGGACACAAACAACGTGAGCGCGGCAACGGCGTCCACGCGGGCACCTTGGCTGCGCAGTAGTTCCCGCATGCGTCATTCCAGGACGTGGGCCTGCTCCGTACCTGCTAGCGTTTTGGGGTCGGGGCGGCATAGGAAAAACAGCTCGTCAGCCTGCGGTCCGGAAAAGCGCCGGCAGCGGACAGGGCTGTGGCTTGTATCCTTATTGTCCGCGCTATGCTCGGGTCTCACGACAATCTTCTCGGCAGGGATGTCTGCGGGCTTGGCCATACATGCCGACAGTGGCTCGGATTATCAGTACTGCCAGGAGGACTTGTCAAATATCCCCTTGCCCGCGCGCCAGAGCAAGGTAGGAAAGAAAACCCCCTGCAGGCCACTGACGGCCCGCAGGGGGTTACTACATGAAGCAGAGCTTGCGAGGTGGTCAGCAACCCGGTGGGAAGGGCTGTGAAACCGGCAACAATGGCGGACCCAAGCTCGACTGGGTAGTTAGCTTATTCTTCGATGAACAGTTCGCAAAACTGTTGGAAAAGTCGACGACTATATAGGTGAAGTCCGCGGCGAACGGCGCCATGGGATGTGCGGGGTCCGGGTTGGTGCCGTTGCCCGACAACTTGTTCTTGGTGATCCTATTTCTTTCCGGATATTGCTCGACCACCGGTGGAACGACGTTGCAGTCAAAGCTCGTTCCGCTTTGCGCGAGACAGTAGTCCACGATCGCTATGCCGTAGAAATCATTGTTCTCGACAGTGTTCCCGGTGATTTCGGCGTCGTCGATGCCTAGCAGCAGGATTCCGCCGCCGACCGGAAGGCCCGCAGGCATGGAGCCCACCGGAGCAGTGTTGGGGCCGTTGTTGTCATGCACGTAGTTCTTCTTTACCACCCAGCTAGCCATTGTGCCCGGGAGGGGTGGTAGGCTGGCAGCCGAAGGATGGTAAAGCCCGATACCGACCGCATTGCCGTAGGCTTCGTTTCCTTTCAATTCGATATCGTTGGAAATGGTGACTTCGAGGCCGGTGGGGCTGTTGTACAAGACGTTTTTCAGGACTCGCACGTGCTCGGAGGCTTCGATCCACATGGCACTGTCCTCGGACCCGTAAGCGACGTTACGTTTGATCTTGCCGTTGGTGGAAAGTGTCGGGAAGATTCCGTTCTCCAAGTTGTCGATCGAAGTGTTGCGCTCGATCTTGAACTTGTTGACATAGCGCGTGTAGATTCCGTTGTTGGAAAAGCCTTGAACCGTGAACCCTTTGATTGTCAGGCCGTCGATCGGGGGATCGCCCGGATTCGGTTCCGCCAATATCCCGTGGAGATTACCCGGTCCGGGGATTATCACGACCTGGACACCCGCCTTACGCTCCGCGCCGGAGATTTTCGCCATGAGTTTCAGGGGCTTGTTTATGGTTACGGCAGCGATCTGTCCGTGGGTTTCTTGGTAGGTCCCCGGCAGTACGAAGATCTTGTCACCGGGCGCGGCGGCATCGACCGCCGCCTGTATGGACTCCCCGGGGTTGACGGTCCATTTTGCCGCCATGCTTGCCGACGGCAAGCCCAGCAACGCAATTCCAATGCCGATACAAATAGAACGACGATACGTTTTCATATCTACTCCCCCCATTTTGGGGCGATTGACGGCGGCCGCCAGGGTTTAGCAGGCGACTCCTCTTGTTTCTCTAGTGTTTAGAGCCGGTAAGCGGGACTAGGGGGTCTAGCTTACTAGCGAGCGTTAGCACAATCGCTCAGCGTTGGACTTGTGTCAAGAGTAGAATCGCCATTTGTGACTTGGGGGGGCCGATTCTGAGTCAGAGGCGCTTGCATTCGCCGTCTTCTTCGCCGGACAGGCCTCGGAGCTTCGGGGGATTAGATTTAGATATTGGGAAAACCTCGGAGGCCCGAACTCGGTTCTGCGATTTGACACTACGAAAGACGATCTGCGATTATTTTGCACCCACTGCTTGGATTGCTCATGCGCTTGCCCGTTTCCGCCTAATCGGAAGCCGGAGCAAGATGTTTTTTGGGCATGGACGCTAGCGACGAGGGTGGCGCTGTTGCGCTGGGGATACGTCCTCGTCGATCTAGAGTTTGTTTGGGGGAAGCCGTGGGAAACATGGGGAAGTTGTGCCCGCCGTTCTTCGCGTTAGTACTGGGATTGTCTATTTCGATCTTGGCTTTGCCGGCTACGCTCTATGCTCAGACCGCTGCGCTTATCGATCCGTTCCTGTGCTATAGAGTGGTCATGACGCCGGGTAGTCTGTGCTCGGCGTCGGCTCCGCTAAACAGTGGCGGCACCTGCCTCAACGAAGCGGACTGTGGGGGCAGTGACGATCCGGCCTCGCCTTCTTCGTTTTGCAGCAAGAAGGCTTGGCTATGTCCCTGCGCTCACCGCGAGACTGTTACGCTGCGGCAGCGTCCCCTAGCGCCCGCGTTCAGCAGGATGCCTACGCCGGGCAGGGCGGATCGTCCGCCGCCGGAGCCTTTGATGCTGCCAATTCGACGCCTGACTCGGTACTCGACGGTTGCTTGTTCAACTCTGACGCCGGATGTCGGCAACTGCTTTATGCAAGCGGGTTCAATTCTGTACACAAAGTCCAGGTCGGAAGTTTTCCGGCCCCGGTTTTGATTACGGTCAGAGGCGTAACCTCGGGACGTTGGTCGTCGGCTATAGTTGCGTTCTTCCCAGCCGATTAGTCCCAGGCATGGCGCTCTCGCGACGAGCTTTCATCAATGGCGCAGTCTAGCGTGATGTTGTCACAGTGGTCACGATGCTTGCGTTTACTTCTGGAGGCTCCGGCACCGGCTGGGATTTTGGCCCTACCAATAGGCCGGTCATATACTGCTACCGAGATTGCCGTGCGCGCTGCCCGCGTTTGCCGCGTGTTCTTTGTTTGTAGCGCTGCCATCGTTGGCACCTGTTTCTTCGCTGCCGATGCGGCAGCTTACGGATCGTTCGGGTCCTTGCCTGAGTTGGTCTCGTTGGTCAAAGAGATCGAAGCGGCAGTGGTCAGTGTGTCTGGACCCGCAGGCAGTGTCGGTAGTGGTTTCGCCGTAACGTCCGACGGCTACATAGCCACTAGCGCACATGTCGCACGCGTCGAGGGGCCACTTAGTGTTCGCAGTGCCGGCGGGTCGACTTTCAAGGCCGAAGCAGTGAGTTTTCATGCCACTGCGGATGTCGCGCTACTCTACGCGCCCGAGTTTCGTCCTCGCCACGTACTTGCCCTTGCCGATTCGAGCAAGGTCGAAGTCGGGACCTGGGTGCTGGCACTCGGTAACCCTTTCGGACTCGGAACCACGCTTAGCGTAGGCGTGATCGGCGCCAAGGGCAGGAGTTTCGGCCGTAACGAGAACGATGGAGGCTTGTTTCAAACCGATGCTGCTATCAACCCCGGCAATTCGGGGGGGCCCTTGTGCAATCTTCAGGGAGAGGCGGTTGGTGTGGCGTCTGCCGCCATCAGTGGTGGCCAAGGACTCGGTTTTGCGGTTCCCGCGGAACTCGTACGTGAACTCATCGACAAGGCGCGGCGCTCGGCCGTTTCACATAGGATTCTTGACCTGCCGAGCGAGTCCTCCTTCGAGGGTAAGTAGAATCGCCGTCCGGCGGATGTCCGCCAAGACGTGCCCGGTATCCACCGCCTCGAAACCGCTCCGAAACCGTGGTTCCCGAAAGAGCTGTTCCCGAAAGAGCTTGAGCGCCGTCAGCCGCTTTGCTAGCGTCGCTGCGTCAATGCTCCCAGAGTCTTTACATCAAGGTAGCGCGAGAGATCGTCCGGCCGGTAGCGATAGCGATTACGGGTTTGACCGTGACTTTCGCGAGCGTTGCTTGCCGCTGGCGCGTTTTCTTTTCGACTCCTATTGGCGGGTCGAGGCCGACGGTACAGAGAGTATTCCGGCTAGGGGTGCCGCCATTCTGATCGGCAATCATTCGGGCGCTCTACCCTTCGATGCGGTTATGCTCGGCTATGCGGTATCGATGGCGGCGGGATCCAGGGTGCTGAGGCCCCTGTACCACCGTTTCATCGAGCAACACGAAAAAGTATCGGAGTGTCTCGGCAAACTCGGTGGCGTCCCTGCGTCTTACGCGGCAGCCGACGAGTTGCTGTCGCGTGGAGAGTTGATTGCGATCTTTCCCGAAGGAGTGGCGGGAGTGGCCAAGGGTTTCGAGCAGCGTTACAGGCTGCGCCGTTTCGCGACTTCAGCGGCCCGTTTGAGTTGGAAGTACAAGATTCCCATCGTTCCCTTTTCAGTGGTCGGGGCGGAGGAGATCTATCCGCTGCTCGGATGCAGCCGCCGGCTCGGGGCGGCCGTGGGAGCGCCGCATCTTCCGATCACTCCGCTTTTTCCCCTACTCGGCCCTCTTGGAATGATTCCGCTGCCCACCAAGTGGACCATACGTTTCGGCAAACGCGTCTATCTGTATCGTGAGAGCCGTTTTCGCTCGGCGCCGGAGCCGGACTTCGACGCCATGGCGGCGCGCCTGCGAAAGACCGTCCAATTACAGGTCGATAGAACCCGTCGCGCCCGCACTTCGGTCTTTTCACGCTGAATGCCCGCAAGATCGCCGCCCGGGTTTTCCTATGCGCGGGTTAACCTGCATTATTACTGCAACCTCATCGCGACAGTCGCAAGCGTCCGTGAGATCGGCCGGATAGGCACACGTGCAGCGATGAGGCCCGCAGGCGTAGTGACACTATGTCGAGGGCCGAGAAGTGGTGAGCCGCGAGCCGGCGAGCGGACCGAGATTACGGGCGCTCGAGTCTCGTAGCAGAGGTTTCACGAATAATGCAGGTTGAGCGCTAGGAGGAGCTATGGTCGAGATCGGCGACGAGGTTGTTCATCAGAGCCATCCGGGGCGTTTCACGGTGATCGCGAAAGAAGCGAGTCCGGGGCTCAACGTCTACAGTGACATTATCACCGTCCGTTCCAATGACGGCATTGAATTGCGCTTGCTCGAGACTTCCGTGCGTGTCCTCGAAGCTCCGCCGGCCAAAGCTGCTGCCGAGTCCGCCGCCCAAGCCCCAGCCTCACCGGCTTCTTCAACGCCGCCGGCAGGTGCCGGCGGGTCCGAGAGCCGCGCCCCGGCGACCCCTGCCGGTAAAGGCGAATCAGCGCGCTAGCAGGATAGACCGGCATGGCTGTAACCCTCTACGTCAAGGATGGATGCCCTTACTGTGACCGGATGCGCGAGGAACTCGACGCGGCGTTGGTTGAGTTCCATGAATTCAACATCAGCGAGCGTCCTGAACTGATTCCCGAGTTATTGAAGCTCAGCGGTGGCGAGCGCAAGGTGCCGGTGTTGGTAGACGGCGTGCGTATCGAGGTGGCGCCGAAAGGCGGTTGAGGCTTCTAAGCGGTGGCCGTCGGCCGCCGATCCTTACGAGTCTTCCTTGAGCGGGCGCCCCTTGGGGTCGGTGCGCGGAATCGCGCGTTTCTTGAGCGTCGCCTGGGTGTCTTCGTTTACCCAGCCTACGCCCATGGCGCAGGGACGGGCTTGCCCCTGCTCGTCGACACTATCGCGAAGCGGCCGGTGGAAATTCAGTTGAGCCCTCTTTGCCATCGCCGCAAAACTAACTTGCCCGCGCGGCGAACTCCAGCGCGGCCGGTTGGTTCCCGAGCGGGTAGCCGGGCGGGCCCCCGAGTTGCCAGCCCGCCGAGCCGTTGCTATTACCGCTTGGTCCGATCACGCGCTCGCCTGCGGCACAGTTCCTATGGAATACAAACAGACCCTCAATTTACCGAGCACCGACTTTCCCATGCGCGCCCGGCTGCCCGAGCGAGAGCCGGCGGCCATCGAAGCCTGGGAGAGGATGGACATTTACGGGCGAATGCAGGAGCACCGCGCCAGTGCCCCCAAGTTTCTCCTCCACGACGGCCCGCCCTATGCCAACGGCGCCATTCATATAGGGCATGCGCTGAACAAGATCCTCAAGGACATCGTGCTCAAGTACAAGGCGCTGGCCGGTTTCGCCACGCCTTACCGGCCGGGTTGGGATTGCCACGGCTTGCCGATCGAGCTTCAGGTGTAGAAGAAGATCGGGCGCAAGGCCAAGGCCGAACTCGGCATCGTCGAGGTGCGTCGCAAGTGCCGCGACTACGCGGACCGGTTTGTTGGAATTCAGCGTGATGAATTCCGCCGGCTCGGTGTGTTTGCGCAGTGGGACAACCCCTATCTGACCAAGGATTTTTCCTTCGAAGCTTGCGAAGCGCGCGAGCTGGCAGCGGTAATCGAGACCGGAGGTTTGTACCGGCGGCGCAAACCGGTGCACTGGTGCGCGTCTTGCGCAACGGCTCTGGCAGAGGCCGAAGTCGACTACGACGAGCACCGCTCGATCTCGGTGTATGTGGCCTTTCCCGCCGAAGGCGCCGGCGGTGCGCTGGCTCCCTATGCCGGGTCTAAACCTGCGGTGGCGATCTGGACTACTACACCCTGGACCCTGCCCGCCAATCTGGCGGTGGCACTGAATCCGCATCTCGACTACGTGCTGGTCGAAGCGGGTGAGCGCAGCTTGCTGCTGGCGGCGGCCATGGTCGAGGGCTTGCGCGACAAGCTGGGTCTTGGGCGCACGCTGGCCACTTTTACGGCGGCCGAACTCGAGAACCTGGAACTGCGCCACCCCTGGATCGACAGGCCTTCGCGTATCATTCTCGGCGACCACGTCACTTTGGAAGCCGGCACCGGTTGCGTGCATACCGCGCCGGGCCACGGCCACGACGATTTCGTAGTTGGCAGCACTTACGGGTTGGAAGCTTATGCGCCGGTGGATGCGCGCGGCCGCTTCAGTGCAGAGGTGCCGGAGTTCGAGGGCCGCTTCGTTTTCGAAGCCGATCCGGCGGTAGTCGAGTTGCTGGCCGAAAGGGGCGTGCTGCTGGCTTCAGAAGAGATCGAGCACAGTTATCCTCACTGCTGGCGTTGCAAGAAGCCCATCATATTCCGGGCCACTGAGCAGTGGTTTCTGTCGATGGAGGACAATAATCTACGGGCGCGGGCTTTAGCCGAGATAGACCGTGTGCAATGGATCCCGGATTGGGGCCGTGAGCGTATCTATGGGATGGTTAAGAATCGTCCCGACTGGTGCCTATCGAGGCAGCGTGCTTGGGGAGTGCCGATCATCGCGCTTCATTGCCAGGATTGCGGCAGTATAGAGAGCAGCGCCGAGCTGGCCCTGCATGCGGCCGGCTTGTTCGAAAGCGAAGGCGCGGATGCTTGGTTTGCTCGCGAAATAGCAGAGCTACTCCCGCCGGGATTCAGTTGCAGTTCTTGCGGAGGCGTCAATTTTGAACGCGAACGAGACATTCTCGATGTGTGGTTCGACTCGGGGGTGAGTTTTTCGGCGGTGATGGAATCCGAGTTCGGTTCCGGTGTGATATCGGATCTTTACCTCGAGGGCAGCGATCAGCATCGCGGCTGGTTCCATTCGGCCCTGCTTGCTTCGGTGGCTACCCGCAACCGCGCGCCCTACAAGGCGGTGCTCACCCACGGCTTCGTGCTCGACGGTGAAGGCCGTAAGATGTCGAAGTCCTTCGGCAATGTGATCTCGCCTCAAGACATCATCAAGCGCTACGGTGCCGATATTCTGCGCTTGTGGGTAGCGGCGCAGGACTACCGTGAGGATCTTCGTATCTCCGACGAGATAGTGAAGCGGCTTGCCGACTCCTATCGCCGCGTACGCAACACTTCACGCAACCTGTTGGGCAATCTTGCCGACTTCGATCCCGGCACCGATTGGGTGGAGTTCTCGCAGTTGCCGGAACTCGACCGTTGGATTCTAGGCCGTTTGCACGACTTCATAAGCCGCTGCCGCGAAGCCTACGACGCTTACGAATTCCATCTCGTTTACCATGCTTTGAACAACTTCTGCAGCGTGGAGTTGAGTTCGCTCTATTTCGATATCGTCAAAGACCGCTTGTATTGCTCAGCGCGAGATTCACGCGAGCGCCGGGCCGCGCAGACCACCATGTATCAGATTCTGCAGGCGTTGGTTCGGGTGGTTGCCCCGGTCATGAGCTTTACCGCCGAAGAGATCTGGAAATCCATACCCAATGCGTCCGCGGACGATCGTGCGGATAGCGTTTTCCTTAGCGATTTCCCCGCGGCCGAGGAGCAGTGGCTCGACCGGGATTCGGCCGGGCGTTGGGAGGGCATCTGGAAGCTTCGCGGAGAGGTCACACGTGCGCTCGAGGAGAAGAGGCGCGATGGAGAGATCGGGCATTCCCTGGATACGCGGGTGATTCTCAGCGGCTCGGGCAGCGAGTTCGAAGTCCTCGAAGCTCTCGGTGCGGCGGGGCTGGCCGAGGTCTTCATCGTCTCCGAGGTTGAGCTAAAGCGTGACGATTCCATCCGCTCGCTCCTCGTAGAGGTCGTTGCTCCGCGCGGGGAAAAATGCGCACGCTGCTGGATTCACGCCAAGGGTGTGGGTAGCCACGATGACCACCCACAACTGTGCGACCGCTGCCATGCGGTAATAGTGGCGGCTGCCGGGACTCCGTGACTACGCGCAGCGTAGCTTTGATGTTGCTGGGCCTAGTCGCGCTCGACCAGCTCAGCAAGAAGGTCATTTTGACGACCATGGCTCTGGGTGAGAGCATCGTGGTGCTTCCCGGATTCTTCTCGATAACCTCGGTCCGCAATCGTGGTGGCGCCTTTGGCATGCTGGCCGGTTTGCCGGAGCCTTGGGGGAGGGTGTTCTTCATCGTGGTCTCGCTTTCTGCGGTGCTGATATTCCTGGTCATGCTGCTGCGGCTTCCGGAGCAGGATCGATGGTCGCGTTTTGCTCTTACCGCGATGGTGGCCGGCGCGGTGGGCAATCTCTATGATCGGATACGTTACGGTGAAGTCGTTGATTTTCTTGACTTCTACATAGGCGGTTGGCACTACCCGGCCTTCAACGTTGCCGATAGCTGCATTGTGGTGGCCGCGGGGGTACTCCTGCTCAGTGTTTTCACACAAAGTCGGGAAGGTACGGAATAATTTGCGGCGTTATCATGTCCAACGGGAGGGTCGCTCGGAGTCTTCTGCGCATGGTGTCGGTCCGTTGGTTCTCGCTTCCAAGCAACTTGACGGCGCCCGGATAGGGTGCCTAGCATTCTTACGGTGGGGCAAGAATATTGGCGCTACGGTGCCGGTGGAGGAAAACGATGAATAAACACTCAATAATTTCGGTAGTTTCGCTTGCAGCCGTGACGATATTCCTGGTTTCGGCCTGTGCGGCGGGGCCCGCGACCAAACGCGAGAAGGGTGCCGCCACCGGCGCGGTGCTCGGCGCGGGTAGCGGTGCAATCATCGGCAGCACCCGTGGCGACGCAGTCGAGGGGGCTTTGATCGGCGGAGCCCTGGGGGCCATCGCCGGCGGTATTCTCGGCGATCAGTCCCAGGCCAGTGCCCAAGAGCAGCAGGCCACCAACGAAAGGATTCGGGCCCAGGAGGCCGAACTCGAGCGGCAGCGGCGCGAGATCGAGGAATTGAAACGGCAGGACGAGAGACGTGGCTACTAGACCGGCGAGATCTCTTGCGGCGCGCGGAGCGCTGCTCTTAGCTTGTTTGTTCCTGGTTTCGGCTTGCGCGGCGGGACCCGCGACCAAGCGCGAGAAGGGCGCTGCCACCGGCGCGGTGCTCGGCGCGGGTAGCGGCGCAATCATCGGCAGCACCCGTGGTGACGCAGTCGAGGGGGCTTTGATCGGCGGAGCCCTGGGGGCCATCGCCGGCGGTATTCTCGGCGATCAAGCCGAGGCCGTCGATCAGCAACAGGCCGCGACCCAGGAACGCCTTGACCGCCAACAGGCGCAACTGGCGCAAAACCGTGAATTGATCGAAAAACTCAAGGCGCGGCGGCTCAATGTCAGCACCAACGATCGCGGTGTAGTGGTTACGCTTCCGGATGTGTTGTTTCGTTTCGGTTCAGCCGAACTGACACGTAGTGCGCGCAGCCGGGTGCGTGATATCGCCGATGTCCTGCTCAGCGATGCCGCGGGACGCAGGGTGTCGGTAGAAGGCCACACCGACTCGGTGGGTCCGGCCGACTACAATCAAGGGCTCTCGGAACGCCGTGCCGCTGCGGTTGCCGCAGCTCTGAAAGGCGACGGCGTCGACGCGAGATTGCTGTCTTCGAAGGGATACGGTGAAGACTACCCGGTGGCGCCCAACACCCGCAGCAACGGCATGGACGATCCCGAGGGGCGTGCCCGCAACCGCCGTGTAGAGATCGTGATACTGAGTTCGACGGGGGGAGCCTGAGAGGGTCTCTTCGCGCTACGGGTCTTCGCCCGGCTCTCCGCGGATGAAGTTTTACGAATAATGCGGGCTGGGGGTGTTGTGGCCGCGAGCATAGCGCTTGGTGGCCGTAGCGCTCTCAGATGTTTCGGCTCGGCCGACGGCCGCGACTTGCCGCACAGTGTCCGCGAATAACGTGAGTCAGACGCCACTGCTGCGGCCACCCTTGGCAGAAACAACGCTTTCGCAGCATATTTCATTGGCAATGACTCGGCTCAGGGTCGTTCAGGCGTCACCGCTTCTTCCTGCAACACCACGGTTTCGGTGTAGCCGCGTATGCTGAACGCGAAAGCTACGGCCGCCACCGTCATCAGAGCAGCGAAGATTAGATAGTAGGATACCCCGCTTATGCGCGAGCCGCCGCCGGGGTCTTGGATCACGACGTTGATCGCGGAAGTGAGCAAGTTTCCGGCCGTTATCGACAGGAAATACAAAGACATGACCAGCGATTTCAGGATCCGCGGTGCCTGCGTGTAGGAGAATTCGAGGCAGGTTACGGAAACCAGAACCTCCGCCGAGGTGATGACCACATAGGCCAGGAGTTGCCAGCCGATCGAGGGGGCGGCGCCGGTTGCGATCTGGGATTCCACCCAGGCCGGAATCAAGAAGGCGGGGATGGTCAGGAACATCCCGCAAGCGATCTTGCCCAGAGCGCTGACATGCATCAGGCGTTGGGCCAGCGGGTAAATGAGATAGGAGAAAGTCGGCACCAGAATCAGAATCAGCATCGGGTTGAGGGCTTGGATTTGTGATGGCAGCCACTCGATGCCGAGAAAATTACGGTTCATGTGTCCGGCTTGCTGCACCCACGCCGAGGCGGTCTGGTCGTAAAGCGACCAGAAAACCGCCACGAATACGTAGATGCCGCACAATCTCCACAGCGTGCGGCGGGCTGCGGGGTTGCGCAGTTCGGCCAGGAAATTTGCACCGGCCGGTGGCACATGGACAAAACGGTAGCGTCCCAGCCAGAACACCCAGGTGGCTGCCAGCATCAGCAGGCCGGGAACCCCAAACGCGACGTGCGGGCCGTAGCGGTCGAGCAGGTAGGGTGTAAGTAGGCTCGAAAGGAAGGCTCCGAGGTTGATGGCCAGATAGAACCAGCCGAAAACCTTGGGCAGCAGCGACGCGTTGCTACGGCCGAACTGGTCTCCTACATGAGCCGAAACGCAAGGCTTTATACCGCCGGAGCCAATGGCAATCAGAGTCAGCCCGAGCGCGAGTCCACTGCGTGTATCGTCGATGGCCAGTGCCAGGTGGCCGAGACAGTAGACGGCGGAGAGGATCAGTATGGTGCGGTACTTGCCGAGGAAACAGTCGGAGACCAGCGCGCCGAGCAGTGGAAAGAAGTAAACGGCGGCGGCGAAAACGTGGAACCACTCGCGTGCCTCCGCCTCTCCCATGGGGGCCGGCTCACCCGCTGCTCCGGCCAGGTGGCGGGTCATGAAGACTACCAGGATGCCGCGCATGCCGTAGTAGCTGAAGCGTTCCGCCGCTTCGTTGCTGACGATATAGGGAATGCCTCCGGGCATGCTCGCCACTGATGCCGGAGCGCTACGGTAGGCCGCTTTGGACATGGCGCTATCCCGTATCATGCCTGAACGCCCGCATCATGCTCGAGAGTGGGTGTGACATCGGAGCTGAATGCCCGCGTCACGCCCGAGTGAGCGTGTCCTGTGTCTCCATCTTACGATCGAGCATTTGCGTGCCGCCTGAGAGTCCGCGTCACGCTTGGTGCCGAGCGCAAAAAGGCGGGAAGCTTAGGGCTCCCCACCTTTTTGATTTCTCCCCCTGCGCGGTTGTGACTAGCAGTCGTAGTAGAGTTCGAACTCGTGAGGATGCGGGCGCAGCCTCATCGCGTCGATCTCACGCTCATGCTTGTAATTGATCCAGACATCGATGACGTCCTGGGTGAACACGTCACCCTTGAGCAGGAACTCGTGGTCTGCGGCCAGGGCGTCGAGCGAGGCCTCCAATGAATCCGGAACGCTCGGAACGTCTTTGAGGTCGGCCTTCGACAGAGAATAAATGTCCTTGTCCAAGGCGCTGCCCGGATCGAGTTTGCGCTCGATGCCGTCAAGGCCTGCCATCAGCATGGCCGAGAACGCCATGTAGCCGTTGCAACTCGGGTCGGGGAAACGCACCTCGATACGTTTGGCCTTGGGTGAAGGCGAATAGGTCGGGATGCGAATCGCCGCCGAACGGTTGCGGCTCGAGTAGGCCAGATTCACCGGTGCCTCGAAGCCTGGAACCAAGCGGCGGTAGGAATTGGTAGTGGGGTTGGTAAATGCGCAGATCGCGGCCGCATGCGTCAGGATACCGCCGATGTAGTGCATGGCCATTTCGGACATGCCCCCGTAGCCGTCGCCGGCGAACTGCGGACTGTCGCCCTTCCAGATCGATTGGTGGGTGTGCATGCCCGTACCGTTGTCCATGAAGATCGGCTTGGGCATGAAGGTCGCCGTGCGGCCGTTACGCCTGGCGACGTTCTTGACGATGTACTTGTACCACATCAAGGCGTCGCCCATTTGCAGCAGCGGTAGGCGATACAGATCGATCTCCGCCTGTCCTGCCGTGGCGACTTCGTGATGCTGCTTCTCGACGTGAATGCCGACTTGCTCCATCACCTGCACCATTTCGGTGCGGATATCGTTTTGGCTGTCGACCGGCGGAACCGGGAAATAGCCTTCCTTGTAGCGCGGCTTGTGGCCGAGGTTCTGTGCCCCGTCCTCGGCGCTGTTCCAGACTGCCTCGACGGAATCGATCTCGTAGAATCCGGTGTTCTGTTGTTGCTCGAAACGCACGCTGTCGAAGATGAAAAACTCGGGCTCGGGGCCGAACACGGCGGTGTCACCCAGTCCGGTCGACTTCAGGAACTCCTCCGCCTTGCGCGCGATGTTCCGGGGATCGCGCGAGTAACGTGATCGGGTCAAGGGGTCTTCGATGTCGCAGAGGAAGGAAAGGGTCGGGCGCTCGGTAAAAGGGTCCATGACCGCAGTCGTCGAGTCGGGGATGACCAGCATGTCGGAGGCGTCGATGGACTGCCAACCGCGAATCGACGAGCCGTCGAAACCGAGTCCTTCGCTGAACAGGCTGTCTTCAAGTTCGCTGACCGGCGTGGTGAAATGTTGCCAAGTTCCCGGGAAATCGCAGAACTTAAAGTCCACCATCTCGACTTTGTTGTCTTCGGCGAACTTCAAAACTTCTTTTGGTGTCATTTAGTGATCCCTCCTAAAAAGACCGTGGTGTTGCGGTGTTATTTGTTGAGTACCCGGCCATGGCCGACGAACTACAGGGCTGCTTCGCCGGTCTCTCCGGTCCTGATTCTGACGACTTGCTCAACCGAGGTGACGAAAATCTTACCGTCTCCTATCCGGCCGGTCTTGGCTGCCGATGCGATGGCTTCGACCACAGCATCGAGCTGGTCGTCGGCCACTATTACCTCGACTTTTACCTTGGGCAGGAAGTCGACCACATATTCGGCTCCGCGGTAAAGTTCGGTGTGGCCGCGCTGGCGACCGAAACCTTTTACCTCGCTGACGGTGATTCCGTGGACTTCAGCCGCTCCTAACGCCTCTTTCACTTCGTCGAGTTTGAAAGGCTTGATGATCGCTTCGACCTTCTTCATATCGTTCAGTCTCCTTACCCCTGAGTGCGAGTACGGCCAGTGGGCCGCCTATACTAAGGGCAAATATTGCGTGCAGTAAAACGCCGCCGAGATTGACAGCGGCGGCGCTCGACGGCCGCTTTACCCAGCGGTCGCCACTTTGGCTACCGGAACTAAGTGCAATAGCAGTGCCATCCCGGCAAGGCCAAGAACCGGCGTATTGCGGGGACGCGGCCGTCCCACTGTGCGCAAAAGCCTTGTTTTCCTGCTGCCAATTCGAGCATTGCCCGCTTGCTGGGCAGAAATCCGCCCCCGCAGAGGCAGCGGCGGATGCATACCGGCCGGCCTCTGCGGGCTTGCTGTGCTGTTGCCGGATTCCCCCGCCGGGAGCAGAGCCGGGGCGCCACGTTCCGGTTCCGTTCCCGGGCGTTCCAGCTCGCCTTTGCCGGGGCGCTCTTCAAGACCGGTCCCGGGCGCAGGCTAGCTGGCCAGTCCCGCTTCTTTCAGCGTTTCGTAAGCCCCGTTTATTCCTCGCATTCTTTGTTCGGCCATCTTGCGGAACTCCTCGCCGAGATGAGCAGCGCGGTCGGGATGGTTCTCTTTGGATAAGCGCCTCCAGGCGTGCTTGATATCTTGCGCACT
The DNA here is from genome assembly GCA_024276575.1 of Candidatus Binatota bacterium. Taxonomy (GTDB): domain Bacteria; phylum Desulfobacterota; class Binatia; order UBA1149; family CAITLU01; genus JAJRWY01. The sequence goes on along the minus strand of JAJRWY010000087.1, from coordinate 3,939 downwards.
GGCTCCGCGCTGCAATCCGAGTACTCCCAGGGCCTTGTCGACGTCGGAAGGGCCTGTTTGCGCACGCGCTTGGCGGTAGCCGTAGCCGCCGGCGAACGACTCGCTGTGTCCGAAGCTACGGACGAACTCGCCGAGCCCGAGCAAGGCCGCTATCGATTCGATGAAACGGGTCTCTCGGGGCGAGACCGGCCCATCCGATTGGGCTACCCGCAGCAGTACCTGCAGGACTATGAAGCGCTCCTGCAAAGCATAGTTTGCGGCGATACGGTGGCACAGCGTTTCTACGGTTTCACTTTCACGGCGGGCCTCTTTTATGAGGTCGCGAATCCATAACAGCCGCTCGTCGTCGTAGCCGAGATCCCTTTGGAAGAACTGCCGTATGGCGCCTACCTCGCGGCGGTTGATGGGGCCGTCAAGCTCGGCCAAGCGCACCAGCAGGCTTACCAGTAATTCCACGAAACGGTTGTGCCGTTCGCTTTGGGTGGCGGTGTAGTAGCGGATCGCCTGGCGCCGTATCCACCAACTGCCGATCCAGCCCCCCACCGCAGTGATAACGAAGAAGGCCAGCATCACCCGCGCGACACCGATCAGCAGCGGAGTGCCGCCGATAAGAAGCACGGCCAATAACACCCACAGGCAACCGAGATTTCCTCTGTAACTCATGGTGAGGGATTCGCGGACTCGAAAAGGTCCGGGCCTTCAGGAAACAGAATAGAGTCGGGGTGAGAGGATTTGAACCTCCGGCTCCTGCGTCCCGAACGCAGTGCTCTACCAGGCTGAGCTACACCCCGAAGCGTGAAAGTCCCGGAAATCTCCGGCCGCGATGTTCCGGACGCGGCGGAAAAGACCGGCCCCAAGGGGCCGCAAGCGCCCGGAACGTCCGGTCTCGATAACACGGCGGTCGAAAAAAGCGAAGCCGTCTTTCCACTCCGCTCAGGCAGCGGACCTCAGCGCGGCGATGGTCGCCGCATAATCCGGGCTCTTGAATACCGCCGAACCGGCCACCAGTACGTCCGCGCCGGCTTCTACGACCTCGGCGGCGTTGGCAGCTTTAATACCTCCGTCGACCTCGAGAACGCAGCCGGACCCGCTGTCTTCTCTTGCGTTGCGAAGCGCGTCGAGCTTGCCTACCGACACCGGCATGAACTCCTGGGCGCCGAAACCAGGATTGACGCTCATCACCAGTACCAGCGCAGCCCGTGACAGTAAGGGCACGACCGTGGACACCGGCGTTCCCGGGTTTATCGCTACGCCCGGCTTGGCTCCGGTGTTCTCGATAGCTTCGAAAACGCTCTCCAGATCCGGACAAACTTCCTGATGTACGGTGATGTAGTCGGCGCCGGCGTTCGCGAAAGCCTCTACGTAGCGCCACGGCTCTTCTATCATCAGGTGGACGTCGAGCGGCAACTCCGTAGCCGCATTGACCGCCGCCAATACAGCCGGGCCGATGCTCAGATTGGGGACGAAATGGCCGTCCATTACGTCTACATGAATCCAGTCGGCACCGGCGCGCTCGACGGCTTCCACTTCTGCGGCCAAGCGGCCGAAATCGGCTGACAGTATGGAGGGAGCTATCAGAGGCACTGCCGACTTTATACGGCTGCCGTAGCGGGGGGGCAAGCCTGTGCGGCAGCTAGGAAGCCTGCGCGCCGCAGTTTCTACCGTGCAGACCAGCCTCGAGCAGACGACGAATAATGCCCCCGAGGCCGGATTTCGTGTTGCCGCGCTTCTTGCCGGATAACTATCGGACGCGCCGGAATTGCGCGGCGAAGAAAGCGGACATGCCGTGACGGTGGGGGAAGGTGCGCAGGCGGCCGCGCTCGTCGAGCAGACCACTTAGTTCTGTTGCGACTGCTTCCGGAACATCTTCGCTGAAATCCGGGTTCGCGCTGAGGAAACCATCCACCAGGGCATCGTTTTCCATGTTCGACACGGTGCAGGTGGCGTAGACCAGGCGGCCCCCCGGCCGCACGGTGCTTGCTGCCTTGCCCAGTATCGAGCGTTGGCGTGCGGCCAGATCGCTCGAATCTGCGAGGCTGCGGCGCCAGCGGATCTCCGGATGCTCGCGCAAGGTGCCCAGTCCCGAGCAGGGGGCATCGACCAACACGGCGTCGAAACTCGCCTGGGGGTTGGCGTTCACGAAGTTTTCCAGGCTGTCCGGCTTTATCTCTACGTTGCTTACCCCGCAGCAGCGAAGGTTCCGGAGGATGGACTGCTGTGCACCTCGTGCCGGGTCTACCGCGGTTACGGCTCCGTGTGCTTGGCAGAGCGAGGCAATGTAGCAGGTCTTGCCCCCCGGGGCGGCACAGGCGTCGAGGATGTTCTCGCCTGCCTGAGGTGCTAGATAGCGCACCACCATCTGAGATGCTTCGCCCTGCAGTACCGCCAGGCCGGGGAGGTTGCCGGCGTGGCGGGCGACGATAGCGTCGGGCGCGAAGCGGGCCGGCTGGGGGTCCAACCCCTTTTCGCGGAGTTCGGCCATTGCTTCATCCCGGTCGCACAGCGCACGATAGACCGTAGGCATGGCTTGGTTGTCGGCCCGCATCAATGCTTCAGCCTCGCTCTCGCCGAGTTCTTCGGTCCACATCCTTACCAGCCACAAGGGATGGGAGAGTTCTATACTCTTGCGCAGGTAGTCATCCGCGCCGCGCGGCAATGCGGCCGGGCCTTCGCGGCCCGCTCGTCTGAGCACTGCGTTGACGAACCCAGCGGCTTTGGGCGCTATCTTTCGCGCGGCGTTGACGCTCGCGTCAACCGCGGCGTAGGCCGGAACACGGTCGAGGAAGAAGAGTTGAAAGAGCCCCAAACGCAACAGCACCCGCAGGGATACATCCATGCTCTCCAGCGGCCGGTCGCAATATGTGGCCAGAGAATGATCGAGGCTCAGTTGCTGCGCCAGGCTTCCGTATACCAGCAAGGTGGCCAGGTTTCGGTCGGCCCCACGCAGGGCCGACGATTCCAGCGCACGTCCCAGCGCGACGTCCGCGAAAGCGCCGGCTTCTACGGCGATCAGTACTTCCAGCGCCAAACCGCGGGCGTCGTTCGGGGGCCGGTCCGGCCTGCGCTGTTTCATCTTCACCGGCTGCCCAGCATCTCGGGCGGAAGCTTGTAGCCCCAGCGCCGTAGCTGTTCGCCCCAGCGCGAGTCTATTTCCGCTACGGTGCCGGGGTCGATGCGGTAACGATTTTTCTTGTAGGAGGATTGCGAATCGGCGTAAGCCCGGATCTCCGCTTCGGCATTGTCGAAACCGTCGAGTCCGAGCTTTTCATATATCCGTGACAGCGTGCTGACCGGCTCACGCTCCAGGTCCTCAAAACGTACTTCTACTAGGTGGCCTTGCGGGATCAGGCCCTTGTCGCGCTCGTAGGCTGCCATCATCTTGCTGTAGATGGTGAAAATGTTGTCGCGCAGCCGTCGTTCGTCGATGTCCTGCAATTGCCAATCGCGAATGCAGGCCGAGTAGAAGTTGGTTATCGACGGATACATGACGAAGGGGTTGCGGTAGATATGGATAAACCTTGCCTCGGGGAACATCCGCACGATGCTCGCGAGCCGCGCCATGTCCGGCGGGTTCTTGATCATCAAAGCCTTGCCGCCGCATGCGAAAGTGGCGGCACGCAGAACTTTCTCGTAACAGCGCTGCCATGCCGCGATCTCTGCGGCTTCGATGTTCTCGAAAAGGACGTAACGGGAGAAATACTCGAGCATATGCTGCGGAAAGCACAAGCCATGGTAAAAGCAGTAGGGGGAGAGGTTGCCGACCGCATGCTCGGGTTCTTCGGGCAAAGTGGGCGATTGCTCGACATTGTCCATCGGCCGTTTTTCGGAGAGCATCGCACCGAGAACCCGCTTGATACCGTCGCCCAGCAAGAACGCTCCCGGTACTACCGCCTGGGCGGTCGACACGAAGCCCCATTGTGGATCCTGGATCAACAGATT
>JAJRWY010000008.1 GCA_024276575.1 Candidatus Binatota bacterium | reverse complement strand
CGGCCACTGCTCCTTCGACAATGTTTGTCGTCGGTGCGGCAGCGCGGCGGCAGGGCGGCAGACGCCGTTGTATTTCATGAACGCCATGCATTGTCAGGGGCCGCAGTGAGCGGGGCCGCAGTGAGCGGGGCTGTAGTGAGCGGGGCTGTAGTGAGCAGGGGCTGCGACGATTCGGGCAGCAATGATTGACGTCGGCGCTTTGCGCGAGTAGAAGAGTGTCCCTGCGCCCCTACGGGCGGCCGCTGCTGGCCCCTTCGTCTAGCGGTTAGGACGTCGGCCTCTCACGCCGAAAACAGGGGTTCGATTCCCCTAGGGGTCACCATCTTCTTGAATTTCTTTAACCTGCACTATTATTGAAAGCGCGCCGCGAAAGTCGCGAGCGTTTGCCAGATCGATCCAAGCGTAGCGCTTGGCCCCGCAGGCGTACTAGCACTACGTCCGTCCGGTTTTCAGGAGTCGCTCGAAAGTGACGCACCCTGCTCATTTGCAGTGGCCGGGTGCTGCCGGCGTTGTTAAGCCGTTAACATTGACCGTTTCGGGAACCTCGCGGCTGGCCTGCCGCACCCGTAGGAAGGGTCAGTATTAAGGCAGATTGCGAGACCGTGAAGCGTTTCTGTTAAGCGAAGGGGCCTTCTTAACGGGAGCCGAAGCGATCCTGTCAATGCGCCGGGGCGGCGTTGGCTGTCAATGAAAGTCTTTGTGTCACGGCTATTTAGCAGCGACCGTAGGAGATCCCGTGGCGATCGACCGCGGCGCATTCAGTCCTTGCGAACCCACCCCTTTGCGCCGCTGTTAACCCAATGTTTTGAGTGAACGGCCGGGCCGCTACCGTCGTCGTGATAAATAGTCATTGAAAATCAGGGGTTTATGGCTTCTCGGAGATGTTGGCAATGTCTTTGCTTAGTGGGCTCCACACAGATTTCAATACACACAGGGCGATCAAGATGAAGAATAAAAAATCCTACGAATCGAAGCGGATTCAATCAAACGAGGGGGAAGCTATGAAGATGTCGAGAGTGTTGTTGTTCTTCGGTGGACTGCTAGTTGGCTTTGCCGTCGCTTGGCCTTCTACTGCCAACGCGTTGCCTAGCGCCGAAAAGTGCGCCGTCGGGAAGATCAAACAGGTGCGTAAGTATCTCGGGTGCCGGCTGGAGGCCGAATGGAAGGCTCTGGCCAGGGGGACTTCGCCGGATTTCAGCAAATGCGATCAGTATCTCCAAGACCGCTGGCCGAGGATCGAATCGCGCGCCGGGTTGAGTTGCCCCACCAGTGGCGACCAGCGGGAGATGCGCGACGAGATGGCGGCCTACAGTGACTCGGTCGCGTTCAGGCTTTCGGGCATGACTACCACTACGACACTGCCTCCCGTATGCGGCAATGGTGCTGTTGAAGCCGGGGAAGAGTGTGAGTTCGGTGACCTGATGGGTATGGACTGTGCCTCCTTGCCGGGTTTCGTCGGTGGAGAACTGCGTTGCACGCCGGAACTGTGCACTTTTGATACTAGCGGTTGCTATGCTTCACGATACGAAGATACCGGGCTGACTCTTATCGATAACGCGACCGGCTTGGAGTGGGAGAAAAAGCAGACCGCGGTGGGTTCCGGTGCCGACGCTCTGAACCTCCATGATGTGGACAACCTTTACAGTTGGTACGATGCGGTCTCTTCCTGGATCGGTGCAGTCAACGTAGAAAGCTTTGCCGGCCACAGCGATTGGCGCGTACCGTCGGTGGATGAACTGGTCACTTTGATCGACTACACGAACTCCGCGCCATCCGTGGACGCGGGCTTTCTTCCCCAGCAGGGGAACTTCTACTGGACCTCGAGTACGCTGGCTTCGGGCCGGGCTTACGCCTGGACGGTCAACTTTCGCTACGGCGCGGTTAACGACGGAGTCAAGGCGAGTGCGCTTTATCTAAGGGCAGTGCGCAACGCGCGCTGATACGGCTGGCCGCGCACGCGGTATAAACCGCCCCCAAGGGCCTCGCCGGGAGTCTCACTCTCCCGGGTCAGAGGCCCCCCGGGGCGGTTTTTTTTGGCTGTAGTTCGTGAACTTCCGGGACCGCAGAGAATCTGCTACGGCTCGCGGTTCCTATCGCCATTGGATTGATGAATGCCTCGATGTCCGCCAGCCGGCTGCGAGCATGGTTTCGGGAGCACTTGGCGCATTCATCACCAATCACATACTGCTAGGCAGGCGCTGGGAAACCGTGGCGTGGCTTTCGAAGTCGGCTTGCGGGGGTGACTATGCTCAACGCGAGGCTGTTCGCTTCAGCGACGCTGTTGGGTATGTGGTTGAGCAATTTCGCAGCGCCATGGCTTGATAACGTAGGAACGCGGCGCTGAGCCGAAGTTCCGGTCTAGAGGCGTCAAATGGCAAGCAAAGATAGTAACAAACGAGTGCTGATAGTTGGTGGCGTTGCCGGCGGAGCGTCGTGTGCAGCACGCTACCGGAGGTTGTGTGAGCGGTGCGACATTGTCGTGTTCGACCGCGGCCCCTACGTCTCCTTCGCCAATTGCGGTTTGCCTTACTATGTAGGTGACGTGATCGAGGAGGAGAAGGCCTTGCTGGTGGCCACGCCCCGTTTGTTCAAGGATCGTTTTCGTATCGAGGTTTGCACGGAAACAGAGATCCGGAGCATAGACCGGGATAAGCAGCGCATTTTAGCCAAATCGTTGCGTAGTGGGGAAGAGCGTTGGGAGTCTTACGATGCGCTCGTACTTGCCCCTGGGGCCGGGGCGCTGCGGCCGCCACTGCCTGGTATCGATTTGCCCGGGGTTCATGTTCTCCGCACGATTCCCGACAGCCGCCGCATTCGGGCGGCCGTAGAAGAGGCTTCGAGTGCCGTGGTAGTGGGCGGAGGCTTCATCGGCCTGGAGATGGCTGAAAACCTTCGCCGCCGGGGTCTTGGTGTAAGCGTGGTCGAGGCAGCGCCGCAGCTAATGCCCCCTCTCGACGAAGAAATGGCTGCATTTGTCTCGGCTACTGTGCGTGAAAACTCGATTGACTTACATCTCGGCGCGGCGGTGGAGTCTTTTGAGCAACTGCCCGGTGGCGGTGTTCGGGTCGCCACTTCCGAAGGCGTTCGACTGGATGCTGATCTCGTAATCTTGGCCATCGGTGTGAGGCCGGAAACGGGGTTGGCCCGTGATGCCGGACTGCCGATCGGAGAACGTGGCGGAATTCTTGTCGATCAAGACATGCGCACGGAGGATCCCGCCATCTGGGCGGTGGGGGACGCGGTAGAGGTCCGCGACTTTGTAACCGGGGCGGCGATGCTGATGCCGCTGGCCGGGCCTGCCAACCGCCAGGGCCGCATAGCTGCCGGATCGATCCTTGGCGCACTGCTGGGCGAGAGGCGTAAGCAGTTGAAGCCGATGGCGTTTCGCGGCGTTCAGGGTACCGCTGTGTGCGGCTTGTTTGGACTTACCGTGGCGATGACCGGAGCTTCGGAGAAATCTCTGCTGCGTGCTTCTGTCGCGGACTACGGCAAGGTGTATCTGCATCCGGGTAACCATGTCGGATATTACCCGGGTGCCGAACCCATCCACATGAAGCTTTTGTTCTCCAAGGTAGATGGGAAGGTTCTGGGGGCTCAGGCGGTAGGCGGGGCGGGGACTGAAAGGCGTATTGACGTCATCGCGATGGCTCTGCAGATGGGGGCCACGGTGTTTGATCTCGAGGAATCCGAACTCTGCTATGCACCGCAATTCGGAGCGGCGAAAGATCCGGTGAATATCGCCGGGATGATAGCCGCGAACCATTTGCGTGGGGATCTACCTCTGGCCGACTGGGATAGACTCGGCGAGCCGGGAATCACTGTCGTCGATGTGCGCACAGAGGAGGAGTTTGTACGTGGCCATATACCTGGCAGTCGCAATGTTCCCTTGGAGCAAATTCGCGGACGGCTCGGGGAACTGCCGCGAGATGGCGAGATATGGCTCGTGTGCGGGGTGGGGCAGAGGGCCTATTACGCTACCAGGGTGCTTTTGCAAAACGATTTCAAGGTGAAGAACCTATCTGGGGGCTATGTCAGCTATCAAGCTTTCATGGAAGCTCGTCATTGAGCCTGCCCGAATGACACCAGCCCGATGCTTGGCGCGGGTGGTTCGGGTTTTGTAAACGTTCCACTCCTGCTACTAAAGCGCCTGGATCCTGCCCGGCCGGGCGAGGCTGGAATTTGCGGATGGAGCCGGCCCCGTTGTCTGCTTTCGCATCAGACTTGCCCCTACCACTGCCGTCGGCTCCTGAACGTGCGGGCGTTGCCGGGCACTATTAACGAGAGTTCGTAGCAGTGCTTTCATTGATAGTGCCCGCTAGGTCGCTGGTCCCCTGCAGCCGGCGGCGTACGTAAGCGGAAGTAAAATGGGGCTGCACGCTAAGATCCTTATCCTATTGTCTACCGTGGTTACGGTGATCGCCGTCGGTGCGATGTCTCTTCTTACCGTTACCGAAGAAGACCGTATGATGAACGACTTGGAGCAACGCGCGCGGGTGACTCGCAAAGCGCTGCAAGTGAGCGCGGGTACGGCACTGGCGGACGAGAACGCCAACATCGATTATCTGCAGTTGCTCACCGAGCAGTTCGCGCGCTTACCTCATGTGGTGGCGGTGGAAGTCTTCAACGAGAACGCAATTGTCGTAGCTCACAGTGACGAATCACGGATCGGGTCGTCTCCCGACGACGAGCACGAGCGAAGCGTGTCTCGTGTTTACGACACCGGACAGACAGTGGAGATCGTGGATTCCGAAAGCGGATACTTGTCGCGCTTCGTAGCCGTGACTGGTGCCGATCTCGGGGCCGACGACGTTGCCGCCGTGGTCGAGATCGTCATGGAGGCCGGTGGGGACTCGGGCCTGTCGGAACTCACGGCGCAAGTAGTAGCGAGGGCAGTCGCGGCTAGCGTAGGCAATATTTTTCGTGACGCTCGTTCTCAGCGCCGCTACATACAAAAACTTGCGGAGAGCTTTGCGACTCTTCCCGACATTGCTTCTGTCGAGATATTCGATTCCGAAGGCACCGCTCTCGCTCATAGCAATCCTAGTCTCATCGGGCGCAGATCGCTTTCGGTCTTGACGCCTGCGGTAGAAGAAGTACTGGAGAGCAAGCGTATTTATCGTCAAGAGATGGGGGATTTTCTCTCGAATCTGGTGCCGGTGTTTTCGCTTGTGAGTGACGCCGACCAAGAAGTCCTCGGCGTTGTCGAACTTTTGCTCGACACTGCGCCGATCAAGGAGCAAGTGGCGACTGCCAGGACCAATACTCTGGCAATGGTGCTCTTCATGGCTGCCATGGCCTGGCTCGCGATTTTCTGGGCGTTGAACCGCTTGGTCTTGATGCCGGTGGACGAACTGTCGGCGGCTATGCAGAAAGTGGCCGACGGTGAGTACGAGGTGGCGATTGATGTGAGCCGTAGCGATGAACTAGGGGCTTTGGCACGCTCTTTCGACCGCATGCGTAAGGAACTGAAAGCGACCACGGTTTCACGTGATTATCTAGATTCGATGGTCGATTCTTTGAACGAGGCCCTGATTGTGACCTCTCCAGACGGGAAGGTGAAAAGGTTGAACCCCGCTGCCCGGCGTTTACTCAACGCGGAGGCACCCGACTTGCTCGGACTTCCCATCGGCGAGATCTTGAAGGGATCGCCCCCCGCGGAGGCAGCGGGGGGCGACGGGGCAAACAACGGATCGGTTCCCGAGAACAGGGAGGGGGTTTTGCTCTCTAGAGGGGGGCGCGAGATTCCGGTGTTGTTCTCGACCGCCAGTCTGGAACGCAGTGGCAGCGGCGAGAACGAGATCGTATGGATGGCCCAGGAGATAACCAGCCGCAAACGGGTGGAAGAGCAGATCCGTCGTTTGAACATGGAGCTAGACCGGCGCGTGCGTGAGAGGACGGTTGAGTTGCAGACCGCTCTCGATGAACTCGAGTCGTTCAGTTACACGGTGTCGCACGATCTTCGATCTCCTTTGAGGACCATGGCCGGCTACAGTGACGCGCTTGAGGAGGATGCGGGCGATAGGCTCGACGAGCAAAGCCGCGATTACGTCCGGCGCATCCGTGAAGGGGCGAATCGACTCAGCTCCATGATCGACGACCTCTTGACCCTGTCCCGGGTGAGCCGCAGTGAACTGGAGCGAGAAGAGGTCGATTTGTCGAAACTTGCCACGGTGGTTGCCGAAGAGTTGAAGGCGGGGGAACCGGATCGTAAAGCGGAGTTTCGTATTGCTGATAACCTAAAGGCTGATTGCGACGCTGGTCTGCTTCTCGTGGTGCTCGAGAACTTATTGGGGAATGCCTGGAAGTTTACGCGTAAACATGACGAGGCTTTGATCGAGTTTGGAAGAGACGTGGACGAGTTGGGCCGCGAGGTCTACTTTGTCAGGGACGATGGTGCCGGATTCGATATGAGCTACGCCGACAAGCTCTTCGGTGCTTTTCAACGCCTACACTCAGCGCGTGAGTTCGACGGGACAGGCATCGGCTTGGCTACCGTCCAGCGCATCGTGCGCCGGCACGGCGGAGAGATCTGGGCCAGCGGCCAAGTCGAGAAGGGTGCCACCTTCAGTTTCACCTTGTCGGGACGCTGAGCTTTCGACCTGCTCTCTGCCGCCAGCGCTCCGCCGTGAGCCTACGCGGCGTCTGTGCAGCGCTGTTTCGCACGTTGTGCTCGGAACTTCCAGTCGGTGTGCCTCGTCTCCGCTTCGAAGAACGGCTGTCTCCGATCGGGGCGGAGCTGTGGCCTACTCCGTTGTCTTCAGGTCTTGATCGCGTATGGGCTTGCGGTGGGGCTTCATATGCTTGAATCTAGAAGTGCTTAACCGGCATTATTCATGAAACCTCGTCGCCAGAGCCGTAAGCGTCCGTGAGATCGGCCCAAGCCTAGCGCCGAGGTCCGCAGGCGTACTAACGGTAAGTCGATGGCTGAAAAGCGAATGCGGGTAGAGATTGCGAGTGATTGAGGCTCGTAGCAGAGGTTTTGTTAACGGTTAATAGCCACGTTTGCTCCGGTTCGTAGAAGCGTTCCGCGCCGGCATATCAGCCTAATGGCCGGACGGTGGACGTACCTGTATTGCGATGGTGTTGTTCGATAAAGATCGCGAAAGCGACAAGCCTGTGGACCAAAGTGAGGCGGACAGCGGCGAGCCGGCGTTAGGCTCCGCCGCCGGCGATTTCACTGCACGGCTTTGGGATTCGTCAGAGCAGTGGGAAGCCACGATTCCCACGGGCAAAGAAACGATGCTCGAGCGGCGGGCCTTGCGGCGCATTCGTTTGGGTTGGCTTGCTGCGGCGGCGAACGGACTGTTGTCGTGGGTTCAATCGTCTGCGGCACTTTGGGGTGCGGATGGCCGTCCGCTGTTTGAAACGGTCAGCCCTGGGGATTTCCTTCCCGGAGTAATCTTGTTCTTGCTTGCCATCGGGGTCTACAGCCGGATCCTGGTTTCCGCTTTGGGTCTGCTGTTTCTGAGTGCGGTTGATTTGGGGCTGACGTTTTTCGCGGGGCCTGTCGCTGAGGCGGAACCCGTATTGCTGTGGTGGATGGCTATACAGGGACTCTTCTTGCTGCTCTTCCTCGGTGCGGTGAGCGGGATAATGTTGTATCGCCGTTTGCACCCGCCGCCGGTCAAGAGAACCGAAGTGGGACTCACTGCACTGTTGCAGAGACAGTTACCGTTGACATTTGCGATACTGGCGGTGGCTGCCGGCGCATACGTGTGGGGTACGCATCTGCGGGCCGCTGCGCGGGGCGGAGGCGGTGCCTCGGTCGTACGCCGCCCTTCGGTTGGGTCGGCTTCAGCCGGGCGCGGGGCGTCCGCGTCGTCGTCGCGAGGCGGTTCTTCGCGTGTGGGCTCTTCGTCTCCCGCTTCTCGCTCCGGCGGATCTGGAGGCGGAGGCGGGGGTGGAGGCGGCGGGGCGCCGCCGGCACTTACTCGCAAAGCCGATCGCGAGGGCTTGCTTTTCGGGGCGGACACGGATTCTAAAGGCTGCGTGGCCGAGGGATTGCGCCGCCATGAAGCCTGCAAGACAGCGGAATGCTATAGCGCCAACGGGGTATTTCTCTCTGCCTGCTTGGGCAAGAGTTCCCCATCTCCGGGTTTTTGTGAGGGTATTCCCGACCGGGCGAATCGTTTGGCGAGCGCGGCCTGGCGGGCCCAGGCCTGCTCCGGCGTGGGGCGAGGCAATGACTACTGCGAGGCTCTCCTAGAGGGGGTGCAGCACCACTGTCGAAGCAGTCGTGACACCGGCTCCTGAGCCGCACGTTTTATATTTATATGGCCGTTGAGATTGAGTTTACGGAGCGACTTTTAGTCAAGATATGGATACTTCCCCGCCTCCTAGCGATTTCATAAGAGACATCATCGCCGCCGATATCGCCTCCGGCAGGTACGGCGGCCGGGTAGTAACCCGTTTTCCGCCGGAACCTAACGGCTATCTCCATATAGGCCACGCCAAGTCTATCTGTTTGAATTTCGGGATTGCGGCGGAGAACGCCGGGGCCGTGTGTCACTTGCGTTTCGACGATACCAATCCGGCTGCCGAAGATATGGAGTTCGTAGAATCGATCAAGGCGGATTTACGGTGGCTGGGTTTTGATTGGGGGGAACATCTCTATTTTGCTTCCGATTATTTTGATCGTCTCTACGAATATGCGCTGCGTTTGATCGAACTCGGCTATGCCTATGTGTGCGACCTCAGCAGTGAGGAAGTTCGCGCGAACCGTGGAACGCTTACCGAAGCCGGCAACGACAGCCCCTATCGAGAGAGGAGCATCGCGGAGAATCTTGATCTGTTCGCGCGTATGAAAGCAGGAGAGTTCGACAACGGGTCGAGAACCTTGCGTGCCAAGATCGACATGGCCTCTCCGGTGATAGTGATGCGAGACCCGGTACTCTATCGCATCCAGAAAATGCCTCATTACCGGGCCGGTGGGACTTGGTCGATATACCCCATGTACGACTTTGCTCATTGTCTGTCCGATTCCATAGAAAGAGTGACTCACTCTTTGTGCACCTTGGAGTTTGCCGACAACCGCGCTCTTTATGACTGGGTGTTGGAGAAGCTGGAAATCCCGTCGCCTCCGCGGCAGATCGAGTTTGCACGTTTGAACCTGAGCCATACGGTGATGAGCAAACGCATACTGCGGTGCTTGGTGGACGAGGGGCATGTGGACGGTTGGGACGATCCGCGCATGCCGACGATTTCCGGAATGCGGCGGCGCGGCTATCCCCCCTCCGCTATTCGGAAGTTCTGTGAGGGCGTGGGCATAGCACGCAGTTACAACCTGGTTCAAGCAGAGCAACTCGAAGCAGCGGTACGTGAAGAACTGAATCGAAGCGCTCCGCGCGTAATGGGAGTGCTCGATCCCTTGCGGGTGGTCATCGAGAATTATCCGGAGGGTCCCGGCGAAGAGTTCGAGGCGATCAACAACCCGGAAGACGACAGTGCGGGTACTCGTAAGGTTCCGTTCTCGAGAGTGCTCTATATCGAGAAAGCTGATTTCATGGAGGATCCGCCACGTAAGTTTTACCGGCTTGCTCCGGGGCGCGAAGTGCGGCTGCGCTACGCCTACTTCATTACTTGCATCGAGGTCATAAAGGACGAGCAAGGCGAGGTGGTGGAGTTGCGCTGCAGCTACGATCCGGAGTCCTACGGTGGCAATTCACCGGACGGGCGCAAGGTAAAGGCCACGTTGCATTGGGTATCGGCGGCGCATGCCGTAGAGGCGGAGTTCCGCCTCTACGGCCGCTTGCTCAAGGAAGCCGATCCCGCTACGGCCGGTGCAGCTGAGGACATGTCGCAACTTATCGATCCGGAATCGCTGCGGTGCGTGGCCGCCTGCCCGGTGGAGCCGGGATTGGCCACGGCAGTTGCGGGGACGGTGTATCAATTCGAACGGATCGGCTATTTCTGTGTCGACCGGGACTCTGCGCCGGGAACTCCGGTGTTCAACCGCACGGTAGGGCTTCGGGATACCTGGGCTCGCATGCAGAAAGCCGGCAAAGGCTGATCGACTCGTGATTTTCCTTGCTCGTGACATTGCTTGAATAGCTAGCCGTGACCAAGCGGTAGTTCACGGCGCAAACCGCCTCCGGCCCGCGGGCGCGCACGGCATCCGCGGCCATACTTGCTGCCGCCGATACTTGTGCACGGCTGGGTACGCTCCGCTCGGCGAACGCTTCGCTTGGCCACGGCTGACGCGCTCCAACGCGTTTTCGCTCGTGAATTATTGTCTGATCAAGGCTAGACGCTAGCGTTCCATTTGGTTAAAGTGCGCCACTAGCCAGTACCCATCCGCCTCGCGCCCTTAACAGGAACAGTTCCGAGCAGGTCGAGAGAACGGATCGGAAGCAGCAAGCACCAGGTCCGCAAGTGCCAGGCTTCCGACGACAGGAACTGTCGGGGTGGGTGAGCGGATTGTTGGGTCCCCTAGCGAACGAGTTTAGGCCCGGTGATCGAGCGGACCTCGCGCATGGAGGGAAAACGCGCATGCCAAAGAAGCTTTATGTGGGTAATCTGAGCTGGGAGACCGGCGACGCAGGGCTGGAAGAGGCTTTCTCCCGTTTCGGAGCGATTACGGAGGCGAAGGTCATTACGGATCGTGACAGTGGGCGGTCTCGTGGATTCGGTTTCGTTACTTTCGAAGATTCCGACGCGGCGATGGCGGCAATGGGGGAACTCGACGGCAGCGATCTCGGCGGCCGGACGATAAAAGTCAACGAGGCGAACGACCGGCCGAAAGGTGGGAGCCGGGGGCCTAGATATTAGATCTCGAGGAGGCGGTGGCCAGTGGCTCGCCGCCTCCTTAGCTCGGTTCGAAGGGGCGTCGTGCACGGTGACGGTGTCGTGCATGGTAACGGTATCGTGCGATGAGAGGGGGCTACTTTGATCGCCGGTCTCGCTGTAGTCTAGGCTGGCATTATTAATGAAACCTCTGCTACGAGCCTCGAGCGCCCGCAATCTCGGCCCGTGCTCGTTCGCCCGCTACGCTGGCTCGCGGATTCACGGCCGTCGGCATAGTGTTGATCATAGTGTTGCTGCACCCGGGGGCCCTAAAGCCCTGCGTAGGCCCATCTGGCCGATCTCAGGGGCGCTTGCGACTCTCGCGACGAGGTTTCATGAATAATGCGGGCTAGGCCAGCGAGTTTGCGTGTCACTGGCGGCGAAACCCGCCAGTGGGACCCAACAGATAGGATCCGGCATCAGGACGGATTAGCGGAACGGGCCAGCGGAATGCCGCGGTGGCATGCGCCACTTGTAAGCCATTCAGCTGTGAGTCGTTCAGAACTTCCGGCAAACCCGTCTGTCAACTGCGCCAACTCGTTGGCGCTCCGGTTAGTGGGGAGTCGTTTGGGCAGGAGTTTCGACTCGTAGGGAGTTCCAGACGTGAGTCGAACGGCTGTGTTGATCATCTGGTTCAAGGTGTGTGATGGTTGAGAAGAAGCTCAATCTGTTGATTGTCGAGGATAATGACGACGATGTGTTCCTTCTCCAGAGAGCGTTGGCGAAGGCCGCGCCGGGGCGCTTTGAAGCTCGCAGCGCGGGAATGGTACAGGAGGCTATCGCCGAACTCGACCGCAATACCTACGATGTCGCGTTGGTAGATCTTTCGCTCCCCGACAGTCACGGGCTGGGGAGCTTTCTGGAGATATACCGTCATGCTCCCGATCTTCCCGTAGTGGTTCTAACCGGTAATGAAAACGAGGAACTGGCGCTAAAAGCGCTTCAGGAAGGCGCCCAGGATTATATCGTAAAGGGATCGGTCGACGGACAGACCCTCGTACGTTCCGTGCGCTACGCGATTGAGAGGCACCGGCGCCGCGCGCTCGAACACTCAAACCGCGAATTGACCAGCGAGGTAAGCGAACGTAAGCGGATGCAGGAAGCCTTGGAGACTCTGGCGGCCAAACTGGAACGCAGCAATCGTGAGTTGCAGCAGTTTGCGTCAGTAGCCTCGCACGATTTGCAGGAACC
Source organism: Candidatus Binatota bacterium (assembly GCA_024276575.1). Classification (GTDB taxonomy): domain Bacteria; phylum Desulfobacterota; class Binatia; order UBA1149; family CAITLU01; genus JAJRWY01. The sequence goes on along the minus strand of JAJRWY010000008.1, from coordinate 7,281 downwards.
GCTACGGAAGATCATCGTTTTTGGCAGTCGACTGCGAGATAAAGCGGGCGACGGACTCAATTCGCAGGCACGGGATTATCTCGACCGTATGATCAATGCGGGCCAGCGAATGCAGTCTTTGATCAATGATTTGCTCGCCTTTTCGCGTGTGGCGACAAGGGCCGAACCCTTTGCCCCCGTTGACCTCGAACAGGTGGCGCGCGATGTGATCGGGGACCTCGAAGTGTTGATAGAGCGCGTCAGTGGGCGGGTGGACCTCGGACCTTTGCCGGAGATCGAGGCAGATCCCTTCCAGATGCGTCAGCTCATGCAAAACCTCATAGCCAACGCACTCAAGTTCCATCGCAAGGAGGTGTCTCCGCACGTGACCGTTAGAGAGGAACCGGTGGTCGGGGGGGACGGTGTCGACTGCTGTATCGTGGTCGAGGACAACGGCATCGGCTTCGACGAAAAGTACGCAGATCGGATTTTCTCGCCCTTCCAGCGGCTGCACGGGCGCAGTGAGTACGAGGGCTCGGGTATGGGATTGGCCATAACCCACCGTATCGTCGAGCGCCACGGAGGAAAAATCTCTGTAAAGAGTACGGTCGGCGAAGGTTCGAAGTTCTCGGTGACTCTGCCGCGCAAGCAGCCCGTACCGGAGGCTGCAGAATCCACTTGAGCGAATCGCTGCGGCCTTGCGCAATGGGGAGCGGCCTTTGATCTCGAATCCGATTCCGGCGACGGCGTTCCCTACACCGGCATCGCCTTGATTTTCTCGGCCTGAAGACGCTCGGCGAGTTTGATGAGCGCTTCAGAGAATGGGTGTTCGTCCGCTTTGATCACCGGGGGGCACGAATCCGGCGATGCGCACAAATCGGGCGCGCTGGGTACGAAGCCGAACACGTCGCGGCCCAGAGCCGACTGTATTTGAGACAGGGGTATGGGCTCGGCCAGTTCTACGCGGTCTACTACTACCAGTCCAGATCGGGCGCGAAGTTTCCACTCGTTGAAGAGTTCGAGCCACGTCTGGCCAGCGTGTAAGCAACTCTTGTCGCGCTCCACTACCAACACCACGCAGTCGGAACCCTGTAGAGCGGCCTGAACAGTCAGGTTCGGAGTTGATGGCAGGTCGATGATGAGCCTGTCAACGCCTGCAGACGCGTGCTCTATCAGCGTGCGGGCCCGATCGGGGCTGAGAGCGCCAAAACCGCCGACGCTTTGTGGAGCAGCGAGCAATCCGAGGCCGCTTGCATGGCGGCAGATACATGACTCGACCATCGCTTGGTCAAGGTCCTCCAGCGCTACTTTCAAGAGTTTGCCGAGATCGACGCTCGGCGATATGCCGAGCGCACGTGCGCACAGACCGTAGTCGCCGCGTAGATCTACGGCGATAACCGCAGAGCCCTGCTTGACCATCGCCGCCGCCACGTTCATGGCTACGGTTGTGGTTCCCACCCCTCCCTTGCAGCCGATAAACGATATTATGCGCTCGCGGGTGTCCGCGTGCAGCGGGTTCCCCGAAAACGCCTTGTGACGCTCGAGTGCGTAGCGGATGGTTCTTTCAAGCTCCTCTGGGTCGAATTCTCCTTTGACTAGGTAGGCTGCGGCTCCCGATTCCATTGCCTCTACATCGAGTTCCCGTGTGTCTCTGCCGGTCAGCATGATCACCGGGGCCCTCTTTCCGTAGTTGAACTCCTCGCGCAGAAGAGAGACGCCGCTGCGTTCTCCCAGATGATTGTCCAGCAGGTAGACATCGTGAGCATGCGCACGAAGGTCAGGCAAAGCGTGTGCTACCGTAGGCACCCAGTCCACTTCGAAGCTCGTCGATGCTGCGGATTCGAGAAAATCCTTGACCAAGACGAACGCGTCTTCGTCGTCATCGATCAGTAACACCTTGATAATTTTGGGATTCATGGACCGGATCAGTTTCCCCCACTACAGATCGTGTAGTTGCTGCCTAGAGCTTACACAAGGATTCGCTACGCGTAAACGTCGCTTCTTCGCAGACGGGGGAACGCTTCAACGCGGTGGGATCGTCGACGTCGGGGGAACCGGGCCAAGCCGCTTCAACCGTACCGCCACCGAGTCCGGGTTGCCCGCTAGCAGCGCAACCCAGCGGTCGGCAAGACCGTATTTTTCTCTCATCAAGCGCCGGACGTATTTGCGAGTCTCGGGGTCCGGCATCGGCACTGCCACGTAGTCTTCCACCTCGCCCCGGCGTTCGATCCGTAGCTGCGGATGCTTCAGTACATCGAGGTACCAAGGGCTAGCGGGGTTATTGGCTTCAAGCCATTGCTCGTCGCCAGCGTCGACAATCCAGACTCTGCTATGGCGTACGCTGCCGGGGTCTCCGCTTAGCCCCGTGGTTGCGAGAATGACCACCTCGCCGCGCTCTAGAGCCCAGAGCGTCGTCACCGCAAAAAGCAAAGCAAGGCCGAGGACCAGGACGAGGGCTTTGCGAAGATTCATTCCTACGCCGCGGTGCGGCGTACGGGGGCGCGGTCGTATGAAACAGCCGCGCCCCTGTAGGCCGGAGAATAATTCAGCTTAAGGTTTTATCTCCCGGCCCAAGTCGTGGCGGGTTATGTCCTTGATGTCGGTTTCGTAGACGATCGAACGGTAGGTGTGGGTTTCTTGCCCGCCCGGCGCCTTGTAATCCACCTCCCAGAAGAACGCGATTTTGGCTCCGTCTTCTTCGAAATGGGCTTCGAGATCGTGGTCCTTTACTTTGTCGGTGATGTAACGAAGTTGGTTGAGCCTTTTCACCAGTTGCGCTTGGAGAGTCACCGGCGAGATCAACTCGACTTTCCCGCCTTCGCGTTTGTAGAGGTCGCCACTAATCGAATAGATCACGCGGATGTCGCCGATTTCGGCCTTGTCGTTCTTGAGAACACCGGTGAATGTATAGATAGGCAGTTCGCGCCCGGCGATCTTGGCTGCGGTTACTCTTCCTTCCGACACCGTGGGCGCCTTGACTTCGGGCTCACTCGGGCCTCCGACGCAGGCCGCCATGAGCAGGGAACACGCCGCAACCAGCACTGCAACTTTCTTCATTAATCTTCTCCTTCCTTTGGTCCGGTTCTGATCCGGCGGGGATCCAGGTTACGGCGCCGGCCCCGAAATCCACGAGAAACCAGGCCGCGACATCCTGTTTCCTTACGCGACGGGAGTCCTTTGATCAACCGAAAAGCGATTGGCGGCCGTGTCGCGGCTTTTGCGACGGCGTTCAGATCCTGCCGATTTGGCTGTCGCCCCATGCTCGTGGGCCTTTCGGTGCGCTACTATTCCTTTAGCTGGGGATAGCTGGCAGAGGCTTAACCTGCGTTATCAATGAAAGCTCGTCGCGAGAGGCGCCAGCGTCTGCCCGGCCAGCCCAAGCTCACCGGCCTGAGCAGACAGGCCCGAGCGCGCATCTGAGGCCCACGAGTTTTTCAGTTTTCGAAGGCTGCCGGAGAAAGGAAGCACACGAGCATATTATGAGCGCCCCTGCCTGGATTTGTGCGATCTCCGATGAAAGCGACAGCCGTCGGGCGATCGATACGGTACTTGCGCAAGCAAAGGAGCGGCTCGACGGCAGCCGTCCCTCGCTGGTGTTTGCCTTCATCACACCCCATCACGCTTCGCACTATATGCGCCTACCTGCGCTGGTCGATTCTGTGTTGGGAGCGCCTCTGCTCGGCTGTTCGGCGGCCGGAGTGATCGGGCAGGGCCGCGAAATAGAGGGTTCGCCGGGGATCTGCGTGGTAGCCGCATCGCTTCCCAACGTCCGGGTGACTCCGTTCTCTCTCGGGGGTGATGAAATTCGCGAGTTGGGATCGGACGCTTCGGCATGGAGCGATAGGCTTGGCGTGGGAGTCTGCGACGATCCGAGATTCATACTGTTGCCGGATCCGTTCAGTTCGGATGCGGAGGAACTGGTTGCCGGCCTCGACGCCGCGTACCCGGCTGCGGCCAAAATCGGCGGACTGGCCAGCGGCGGGCGTGAGCCCGAAGCCAACGTTCTGTATGCGAACTCCTCGGTGCATCGCGCCGGAGTCGCAGGGGTAGCGCTTTGCGGGGATCTCGAAGTGGTGGGCCTGCTGTCGCAAGGCTGCCGTCCTATCGGCAGTCCGCTGTTCGTCACCCGCTGCGACGGAAACGTGATCAAGGAGTTGGATGGAAGAAATCCACTCGAGGTCCTCTCCGAGCTTTATGAGTCTTTGCCGGAACATGACCGACAATTGATGAGGAGTTCCTTGTTCGTCGGCATCTTGATGCAAGCACCTGCCGGCCGTTACGAGTGCAGCGATTTCCTGGTACGCAGTATAGTGGGAGTGGACCGGGAGGGTGGAGCGGTAGCGGTCAGTTCGATGATAGGTGAAAAGCAGGCCCTACAGTTTCACCTGCGCGACAAGGAAACCTCGGCCCGAGACCTAGAGCGCGTTTTGAGCGCCTATAAATCGGAAGCGAAACGAGCGGCTCCACTGGGAGCTTTGCTTTTTTCCTGTTTGGGACGCGGCCGCCGTTTTTACGGATGCGAGGATCATGACAGTGCGCTCGCTAGGCGTATACTCGGCGAGTTGTCCTTCGGCGGGTTTTTCTGCAACGGGGAGATCGGAGCCGTACATGGGTCGACATTCTTGCACGGCTACACAAGTGCTTTCGCCCTGTTCGCAAGCCCTCGCTAGCCGGCCTTGCCCTAGTCTAGGGTCGAAGGATTTCAGAGTTTCGTGCGGATACGAGTCATGGCCTCCTCGACCTGTTCGGCCTTGGCGAAGGCCGACAGGCGGAAATAGCCCTCGCCGCAGGATCCGAAGCCGGCACCGGGAGTTCCTACCACATGGGTGCTTTCGAGCAGGTGGTCGAAGAAGTCCCAGGATCCCAAACCTTCGGGAGTTTTGACCCAGACATAGGGAGCGTTGACTCCGCCATACACACCGAGCCCGCTTTCGCTCAAGCTTCGGCGAATATGTGCTGCATTGGCCATGTAGTAATCAACTCTTTCGCGAACCTCACGCTGTCCCTGATCTGTGTAGACGGCTGCGGCCCCCGCCTGCACCGGGTAGGAGACGCCGTTGAACTTGGTGCAGTGGCGCCGGTTCCAGAGTTGATGCAGGCTTACCGCTGAACCGTCGGCAGCGCGTCCTTCGAGCGAGCGTGGGACCACTACATAGGCGCAACGCGTTCCGGTAAATCCCGCGCTTTTGGAAAAACTGCGGAACTCGATGGCGACGTCGCGTGCACCCTCGATCTCGAAAATGGAGTGGGGTACGTCCTGTTCGCTGATGTAGGCCTCGTAAGCGGAGTCGTACAGTAGCACCGCACCGCAATCTCGTGCGTAGGCGACCCAGGACTCCAAGTCGGTCCGCCGGGCCACGCTGCCGGTGGGGTTATTGGGAAAGCACAAGTAGACGATGTCTACGGGCTGCTGAGGTGGTTCAGGCAGAAAGGCGTTGTCCTCGGTGCAGGGCAGATAGACGATGCCCTCGTAAGAGCCGTCTTCGGAGGCCTTGCCACTACGCCCGGCCATTACGTTGGTGTCCAAGTATACCGGATAGACCGGATCGGGAATCGCTACCAGGGCTTCTCCGGCGAAGATCTCCTGTATGTTACCGCTGTCGCACTTGGAACCGTCGGAGACGAAAATCTCGTCGACGGCGATGTCCACACCGCGGCTGCGGTAGTCGTTGTCCGCGATCGCTTCACGTAGGAACTCGTAGCCCTGCTCAGGCCCGTATCCACGGAATCCGCTTTCACTGCCCATCTCATCGACCGCGTCGTGCATTGCACTGACTACGGCGCCGGGCAGTGGAAGGACCACGTCACCGATGCCCAGACGGATCAGTGAGGCGCCGGGATGGGATCGCTGGAAAGCATTTACGCGCCGCGATATCTCCGGAAAAAGGTAACCGGCGCTGAGCTTCAAATAGTTGTCGTTTATCCGGGCCATGTCAGAGAAACTCCTGGCTAAAGTTCGCGTAACTGTAGCCGGGGCGGCGTTGGCTTCAAAATCGTTCGCCAGAGCGGTGGCTGCGACGGCCATCGAGGTGAAACGAGGGGCAGGGGGAAACGAACCCTGGGTCCGTCGTTAGAGCTGGTGGGTACGATACAAAACCGGCTGCCGTCGAAGAAGAAGATCGCCAACTGTTCCCAGCGCCGGGCAACGGACAGTGCCGTCGTCTCATCTGCCGCGCAAGCGAAACCGCGCTCACGGTGCTTGCCGTCGATGGATAACCCATCGGCGCGTACGAAACGTAACGGCTTTTTTTCGAGTTCGTCGCGTAATGCCGCGGTGCGCTGGGAGTTCTCGGCTTCTGAGAGCCGGCGGCCTGCCGGGTTGCAGGCGGTTACGACGGCCAAGCTCGACCCTGCCGAAGCCGTATTCAGGCGGTCGACCAGGGCGGGGTCGAGGTCTTTGCGCAGATCTACGCGCAAGCCGGCGCAGTCGGGGAACTCGAGAATGGTGTCGGGGAAGTGGCGCCAGCGCGGATCATTGGGATATCTGCACCTAGATTTATTCATCAGCCCTGTTCGGTCCGCGGCTCGAAAGCCGCAAGCATCTTCGAGCTATCCACGAACGCCGTTATCTGGCAAGGACCCGAGACTGGAACTAGCGGGAACGGCGGACTTCGCTCGCTGTGGGTCTATGCTAGCCTGCAGGGGCGTTGCTGGGGCTGTTGTGCCTCCGTGGACTGTGGAGAAGAGCTAGATGGCGCAAGGTCGTAACGAACCCTGTTCTTGCGGGAGCGGGAAGAAATTCAAGAAATGCTGCGGTGTTCCCAAAGAGGATCATACCGAATCGGCTTTGAGGGTTGGACGCGTGGCTGCGCTGTTGTTTGTAGCCGTCGCCGTGGTGGCGGCCGGGAGGTCCTTTCTGGGTGCCGGAGAATCCGGAGCCGTGGATGAAGTCGAGCGGGTATGGTCGATGGAGCACGGTCACTGGCATGCGGCCGGGACCTCCGAAGACGGCTCCGACGTAGCTCCCGTGGGCAAGGTATGGAACTCGGAACACGGTCATTGGCACGATGCTCCCGTATTGCAAAGAGGCAAACTGACCGATACGGCCATGGACGAAGGGTTGAAACTGCGGCTCGAAGACGCCGCGCGTGATCTTGGCCAGGAGCTTGGAGAAGAAATAGACGCAGACTGAGACGCTTGCCGTTTTCGCAACGAGCTTTACTAACCCGCATTATTCATGAAACCTCTGCTACGAGCCTCAATCGCCCGCAATCTCGGCCCGTGCTCGCTTTTCGGCCCTCGACGTACTGTTAGTACGCCTGCGGGCCTCATCGCTGCGCTTGGGCCGATCTCACGGGCGCT
>JAJRWY010000086.1 GCA_024276575.1 Candidatus Binatota bacterium | reverse complement strand
GCGTACGAGGAAGGCCGGAAAGAATGTCCGCCAGGTCACCCGGACCCAGCTTGCTCGCTCAACCGCCGGCTGAAACCGCTTGCGTCAAACGCAGTTTCGATTCCTGGATGCTTGAACCGGTGCGGCCGCCTCTGTTGCCTTTACTAGCTTTGCTCACTGCCACTCCAGGTTCCGTTGCTTCCATTCGTTCATTTTATGCTGCCGCTGCGACGCCACCGGCTAGCCACGGAGCTTGCGCACGTCGCCCACACGCACAGTTACACCCCCGCGATCGAAGTAATCAAGCAAAGGTATACAGTATTTTCGTGACGCGGTAATCAAATCGCGAAACTCGGCAGCACTTATTTCTCCCCGTTCGGCCAGGAATCCGCGCAATGTCCGTTCCATGGCAGAAACGACTTCGGCGGTGAAGAACAACTCGGTGGACACTTTGACCAGCCGTCCTCGCTCGGACAAGACTTGGGTCAATAGCGCTACCCGGCGGGAATCCAAGCCCAGGTCTTCTTCCAGTTGTTTCAAGGTCGGCGGCATCGATCCTGCCTTGGAAACCACTTCGTACAGACGTTCCGCTTCGGACTCGTCTTCGGACTTCATAGACACTTCGTGCCCCGGGATCATCAAGGTGGAGCCACGGCGTCTCAAACGGGAACGCGCTTCCACATCGTCAATGATGCCTCGAAAGAGCTTCCCATCTACCGGTGGCTCGAGCGAGTTACGAAGCGCCTCGAGATCCATGCCGGCTTGTTCAGGATGCCGGCGATGGAAATCGGCGACGGCGCTTACCATGGCATCCATATAGGCTTCGTAACGGGTGGAAAGCGACACCAACAGCGCCTTGGAGCCGCCCGGCAAGGCGCACAAGCCTTCGCTGTGCGCCAGCGCGGCGGCGATGTCTTCTCCAGCTAGCCCGAGGCCCGAAGAAATCTCCGAAGCCGGCAATCCGAGGCCGGGAGCTAGTTTCAAAAAAGCGTGAATCTGCGAAACCGCATCGCCGCTTTCCAATGCTTCCAACAACGGCGTCAAGCGGCCATCCGGCCTGCGTGGCTTGCGCGCACGCGACACCAACACACTACCGCCTCCCAAGGTCCGGCTGGCGGTTTCGTCACGGATCACGAAGCGATCGCCGGGACCGGCCACTCCGGTCTCGTTGAGCACGATCTGCGCATATGCACTGCTACGCGGGGCTACTTCACTGACATCGTCGAGCCAAACTATGCGGCCGAGAATCTCCCGCGTAGCCAAGTATACACGGACGCGCTCATGTGATCTCACCGCACGCCCCGCCAGCGGGCGGATCTCCACCCTGGCATTGAAGCGCTCTGTTCGAAGGTCGCCTTGTGCCACCGCTACCGTGTCTCCCCTTGCGATTCCGTCTTTGGCTATGCCTCCGAGGTTCAGCGCCACACGCTGCCCGGCCCATGCCCGCTCCACACTGGCTCCGTGAACCTGCACATCGCGAACCCGTACCCGTTCCCCGCGCGGAAGGATCTCCACTTCGTCTCCGGGCGCCACACTTCCCGTAAGCGCGGTACCGGTCACGACCGTGCCGTGCCCTTTCATCACGAACACCCTGTCCACCGGTATGCGAAGCGGCCGCGAATCCTGCTCGTGGGACAGGCCGGCGAGCATACTTATCAGCAGTTCGCGCAACTCCTCGACTCCTTGGCCGCCGATCGCCGAAAGCTCGACCACCGGTGCTTGTTCAGAGGGCGTCCCCGCGCATAGTATTTCGATTTCATCACGTACTTCGGCCACGCGGGCGGCGTCGGCCACATCGATCTTGGTGATCGCGAAAACAACGCGCTTGACTCCGAGTAGATGGACTATCTCGAAATGCTCCTCGGTTTGCGGCATGACACCGTCGTCGGCAGCAACCACCAGAATCACCAAGTCGAATCCGTGGGCACCGGCCAACATGTGCCGTATGAAGCGCTCGTGACCGGGCACATCTACTATGCCCGCACGCTCACCGCCGGGAAGATCCAGGTGGGCGAAACCGAGTTCTATGGAAATGCCGCGTGCACGCTCCTCGGGAAGCCGGTCGGTGTCTATCCCGCTGAGTGCCCTGACCAGAGCCGATTTCCCGTGGTCGATATGGCCGGCTGTACCGATGACGGCTTTCACGCGGGAACCAGATCCTCGGCGCAGTCGACGCAGCGCAGATCAAGTAGGAAACGGTCCTTCTCGATGCGTCCGATTATGGGCGGATCCGAGCCACGGAAGCGCCGTGCTATCGCATCGGCGGAAACTTTTCCGGAGCTTATGCTCAGGACCAACGAGGGTAACGACACTTCCGGTTGCGAACCGCTGCCGGTGCAAGCTTCACTATCTTCGAGTTCGACACAAAAATCGCCGCCCAGCACAGCCGCGACCTTGTCCGCAGCTTCACGCCCAAGTTCGCGTAATTCTTCGAGCGGACGCATCAGATGACGCAAAACCGGCAACACCCGTTCGGGTCGTCTCGCGAAACGGTAGATGCGCAAAGTCGCCTCGAGCGCAGCGAGCGTCATCTTGTCGCAGCGTAGGGCACGCTTCAGTGGATTACGCCTGAGTCGTTGCAGCAGATCACGCCGCCCGACGATGATACCGCATTGCGGTCCGCCCAGTAGTTTGTCTCCGCTGAAAGACAGCAGATCGGCACCGGCCGCGATCCGATCGGCGACAACCGGTTCCGCTGGAAGTCCGAACCCGGAAAGGTCGATCAAAGCACCCGCGCCGAGATCCTCGAAAACATAGGGGCCGGGGCACAACGGCCGCCCTCGATCCGCCCCCGCATCCGCAGCTCCACGGTCACGGGCGCCACGGGCAGTTCCAGCAAGCTCCGCGAGTTGCGCCAGTTCCACCGACGACGAAAAACCGACGATGCGGTAGTTGCTGCTGTGAACCTTGAGCAGCAAGGCAGTCTGCGCTCCCAGCGCGTTCTCGTAGTCGTATAGATGCGTGCGGTTGGTAGTGCCGATTTCACGCATCAGCGCTCCGCTCTTGGCCATGATATCGGGGATACGGAAAGAGCCGCCGATCTCGATCAACTCACCGCGCGAAACTAATACTTCGCGGCCCTCCGCCAGAGAATTGAGCACCAGTAGAACCGCGGCAGCATTGTTATTGACGACGGTAGCGGCCTCGGCCCCCGTCAGCGCACAAATATGCTGCTCGACCAGAGTATCGCGCTCTCCCCGGCCGCCGCTGCCAAGGTCGTACTCGAGATTGCAGGCCCTGGAGGCCGCACGGGTAGCCGCTTCCACCGCCTCCGGAGCCAGCAAGGCGCGTCCCAGGTTGGTGTGCAAGACCACCCCGGTGGCGTTGACAACGCTACGGATAGACGTTGCCGCAAGCGTGTCCAACCGCCTCTTCGCAGCGGCACTTATGGTTTCCACGGAAAAATCCCGGTCCGGCGCTGCCGGACTTTCCTTGAGACTGCGGCGCAACTCGCCGATCGCCTCGCGTACAGCCTCCGCGACCCGTAGCCGTGAATAGTCCTCGCACAGCTCGAGGCCCGCGTTCGACGACAACACGCTGTCCACAGAGGGCAAGCGGGAGAAAGGGCTTTCAGATTGCGCCATGACTGGCAATCCTGCCTCGATTCCGGCTGCGGTACAACAAGCGCCGGCCTTGCTTCCCGAAGCTCTGTTTGACCTTCTCGGCCAGCCTGTGAAAGCATTTCTTTACGATGAGCGATGACGCACGCGATGCGGCGGTCAAAGTCGTCCGTAGTTTGCAGGCGGCGGGACACTCGGCCCTGTTCGCCGGCGGCTGTGTACGCGACGCGCTGCTCGGACAACAGCCCGGCGACTATGATATCGCCACCTCGGCACGGCCTGAACAGGTAGAAAGCCTGTTCGCCAACACCGTGGCAGTCGGCCGGCAGTTCGGCGTAGTCTTGGTGCGTATGGGTTCCCACAGTTTCGAAGTCGCCACTTTTCGAGAGGAAGGGGAATACCACGACGGGCGCCATCCGGCTGAGGTACGTTTCTCCACTGCCGAGGCCGATGCACGACGGCGGGACTTCACGATAAATGCGATGTTCGAGGATCCGGTAGCCGGGAAGCTGCTCGATTATGTCGACGGTAAAGCGGACCTGGAACGGGGACTGATTCGCGCCGTCGGCAGGGCGGCGGACCGCTTTGCCGAAGACAAGCTGCGTCTGCTTCGTGCCATTCGTTTCGCTGCCCGCTTGGGCTTCGAACTCGAGCCCGAAACTTTCAACGCTTTACGCGACAACGCCGAAGGCATCAGGCAAGTATCGGCGGAACGTATCGGCGAAGAACTGGTCAAGATCCTGACCGAAGGAGCAGCCCGGCGCGGCTTCGAACTGCTCGACGAAAGCGGCCTCCTCGACCTGTTACTGCCCGAACTGACTCCGATGAAAGGCTGCGAACAGGAATCGCGCTACCACCCGGAAGGCGACGTCTTCGTCCATACCCTGTCCTGCCTGGAGTTTCTGGAGAAAGGCTGTAGCGAGAGCCTGGCCCTGGGCTTGCTGCTTCACGACGTGGCCAAGCCCCGCTGTGCCAAGATGAAAGAGGGACGGCAGACTTTCTATCGCCATGCCGTCGTGGGTGCGCACATGGCCGCCGACGTCTGCACGCGATTGCGCCGCAGCAAAGCCACCGCCGCACGGGTTTCATTCCTCGTCGAGCAGCACCTGCGCCACTGCTCGGCACCCGATATGCGCGCCTCTACTTTGAAACGTTTCCTGCGCCAGCCGGGCATCGACGAACTCTTGGAACTCGCCCGCATCGACGGGCTGGCCTCGCACAGCGACCCTAGTCATTACGAGTTTTGCCGTAATGCCCTGGACGAACTCGAAGACGAATCGATCCGGCCCAAAGCTCTTCTCAGCGGCCACGATCTGATCGAACTCGGGTTCGAGCCCGGCCCGGGCTTTCGTGAAATACTGCAGGCGCTCGAAGACGCCCAACTCGAAGGTGAAGTCGCTAGTCGCGAACAAGCACTGGAATTGATACGAAAGCGCTACGCAGATCCGCGGCTGGACCCGGCATCCGCAAAGAAGTCCGGAACCGACTCCTGACGCCGGGAGCGATTTTTGACGATCGTGCCACCGGGTAGCGCTTGGCAAGCCCCTTCACCCACGCACCCACGCGCCGGGGTAGCTGCCAGCCAGCAGCAGGGACCCCGAAAAGCAAGAGCGAGATCAGGAGAGTGCAGCGAGATAGGACAGCAAGGTCCTTATCCCGAACCCGCTACCCCCTTTGGGTGTGTAAGGCTGGTCTTTCTCCGCAAAAGCCGGACCGGCAATGTCGATGTGCGCCCAATTGCACTTGCCGACGAAAGAACGCAGGAACAGCGCCGCAGTTATGGTGCCGCCATATCCGTTAGATCCGATGTTCTTGATATCGGCGACTCCCGAACGGATGTCCTCGACGTAATCTTCCACCAGCGGCAGTTGCCACATCGATTCTCCGGTCTGCCTCGAGTGTTCTATCAGCGCATCCACCAAGTCCTGCTCATTGCCCAGAACACCTGCAACCCTCGATCCCAGCGCGACCATACAGGCTCCGGTGAGAGTCGCCAGGTCGATTATACAATCAGGCTTATCCTCGGCCGCCAGGCACAAAGCGTCGGCAAGAACCAAGCGCCCCTCCGCGTCGGTGTTGAGCACTTCGGCGGTAGTCCCGTTGCGATAAGTAATAATGTCGCCGGGCTTTTGCGCACGTCCGCCGGGCATATTCTCGGCGGCGGCGATGTAGCCGGTCACCTCGACGCTGGGAGCTGCCGATGGGAGCGCCTTCATCAGGCCCAGCACCGCCGCGGCGCCCGACATGTCGAGCTTCATAGTCATCATCGAGCCGGCCGGTTTGAGCGACAGTCCTCCCGAATCGAAAGTAATACCCTTGCCGACCACCGCCACCCGTTTCGAAACCTTGCCTTGGGGTGTATAGACGAGCTTGATCAAAGCCCCGGACTCCCGGCTGCCCGCGGAAACCGCCAAGATGCCGTTCATTCTTTCCTCGCGCAGGCGCTCCCCCTGCCATACTTCGCAGCTAAGCCCACCGGCCTCGGCGATCTCTTCGGCGGTTTGGGCAAGGAAACTCGGGGTCTTCACCGCCGACATCTCGTTTACCAAGTCGCGGCTAAAACACACCGCTTGGCAACGCGAAACTATTCTTTTGAGCGCCGCACGCGCATCGGCGTCCACGCTTAGGGAGGGACTCGACAGCAGCAGCGAACGCGGAGCCGGGACACGGTCTTTCTTTTTCGACTTGTACTTGTCGAAGGCATAAGCGGCAAGAAGGAAGCCTTCGACCAGCGGTGCCACGAGCGCGTCGACATCCTCGGCGGCTCCCGGGCAAATCGCCACCGCCTTGGCGCGTACGTTCTTCGCCGCCGCACAGGCCTTGGCAGCCGCACGCCGCCAAGCTTCCGGCGTATCCGCATCGCCCATACCCACTAAGACGAGGTCGCCCGAGCTTGCTTGCACGCTCAAAAGTTTTCCGGGCTCGGCTTTGAACGCCGTCTTCTTGACACGCGCAGCCACGGCCTTGCGCAAGGCCTGATGGAGTTCGCTGACGGCCCCCTCCGATTCTTTGCCCTTGGCGACCGGAATCACGATAAGGTCGGCTTTTACCCGGCCCGCTTTATCTGCTGCAAGCTTAACGTTCATCAAGATCCTCCACCCTCTCGTTTACGGCAAGGGGGCGTTACCGTCAATGACCTCTGCTCCCCATACTCCTACCCCCACCATTGCGCCTCCCCCACTCCACGCTGGCAGCAATCAAGCGCCGTAACATTCTCCGGCCGTGCGAAGCGGCGGCGAGCTTGCGAACCACGGTTCACAACTGCAATGATTCTGTTGCGGCGCACACCTTCTACGATCGGCCGCGAGACGGCTGTGATGCTCTCGAGACCCCCCGAAGACCAAAGCCAAGTGTTCGAATTACGGCGCGAACGAGTGTTCCTGGCGCTGTCGGGACTCTTCCTCGGAACCCTGGCAATGCTCAATATCTTGGGCATCAGCCGTTTCGTCGATCTATCCTTCCGCTTACCGCTGCTGGCGATCGAAGTCCCGATGGTAATCGCAGTCGGCGTTCTTCCCTACCCACTGACCTTTCTTTGTACGGATTTGATCTGTGAATTCTTCGGACGCCGGCGGGCCAATGACGTCGTCATGGTCGGACTGCTACTGAACGTCTGGGTGGTGTTCATATTGTGGTTGGGCGGTGTCTTGCCCGGAGCGGGAGGGGCAGAGGAGAGCACGCAAGGTGTATTCTTTGAAGTCAGGCGTCTCGCCTTCGGTGCGGTAAGCGCCTCGATGATCGCCTACTTGGCGGCCCAACTCGTCGACGTGCAGCTTTTTCACTTCTGGAAACGCCTGACCAAAGGACGCCATCTGTGGCTGAGAAACAATGGCTCCACCATGGTAAGCCAGTTGGTGGATACCGTGTCGGTGATCTTGATAACGCATTTCTATGCCGCCGCGCTTCCCGTCGACACGCAATCTCCGCTGTTTCCCCAACTCGGCGTATTCATCGCCTCCGGCTACCTGTTCAAGCTACTCGCTGCCGCCGCCGACACCCTGCCGTTTTACGCGGCGGTACATTGGCTGAGCGACTACCTGGATCTGAATCCCTACGAAGAGCACTGAACGAAACGGTAGGGGTACCCGGAAGCGGCACCGTAGCAAGGGCGTCAACTGCGAAAAGTCGCGCGTCCCCAATACCAGACCGCAAGCGCGGCGAGGACGTAAACGCAAAGGGCTTCGAACAGGGCGAAAAAGCCCGCCCAGCTAAAAAAGGCAAGGACCAGCGCAGTGGAGAACAGTGCGGCAAGTTGTTCCAGGCGCTTCTCACGTCTGCGCCCGGCCGCAACGTAATCGCTAATCGAACGGCCGCAACCGCAACAACGCGCTGCCCGCTTGCGACGCAGAGCCGTCCCGCAATCGGGACAGTTCACGGCCGTGTAGCCCGCGCCAGACTAAAGCCGCACGCTTTCGGCTGAGCGCGAAGCGCCAGCCCGGCCATGAACCTGATCGGATCCCGCATCAGCGGCAACACGCCCGCTGGCCTGCAAGAGTCCGAGTTGACGGTCGCGCCAGCTTATCAGTCCGCGCCGTACATAATCCGGGTTCATGCCCAAAGTCGCGCATACGTTGTTGAACGAGAAGAGAGCAAAATCATCCTCGTCCCCTATCCAATTCTCGGCATCGTTGTAGAGTTGCCGCCTCTTGGAATCACGAGCATCGATGTGTTTCTGGAAGCACTCCACCGCGTCGCGCATCAGCGCGACCAGTAGCCTGTGCTCACCGTTAGGAAATTTCTTTCTCGCCAATGGCGCGAAAAATTGGGTAGGAAGAAGCGTATCCGGCTCAAAGAGCTCGTTAAGTTTTTCTTCCGCTTCGAAACGATCCCGTTCCTGCGCGTCCGCCATCCGTACACCCCACTTCATCCACGCAGAACCACACGACGCCCGAACCGGCACCGCAGCAATTCTGTCTCCTAACAACCACCTTGGGTGTAAGCGATCTCGGGTCTTCGAGAACGCCTTCCGCCTCACACAAACTCCACAACAACCAGCGTAGACCCTAATCAAATGTCAGCAAGCGTTGTTTCACCAAATAAGTCAAGCACACGCCGCTGACCTTCCTGCCATACTGGGAGCATGCCACAACCTAACGTCAAAGCGCAATCATCGTGACCGCCGACGCACACGTTGAGAGAAATGGGACCGTCGACCGCTTCGATGATCTCCTTGAAGGTAATCGCATTGGCGTCGCGGCCAAGAACGTAACCACCGTAAGGGCCACGTTTCGATCTGACAACTCCGGCATGAGCCAACTCTTGAACGATTTTCTCGAGAAATTTTTTGGGAATCGACTGGTCTTGTGAGATATCGGCTAGGGATGCGGGAGTTTCACCACTCTTGCGCAAATGTATGGCAGCGCGCAACGCGTACTCAATCTTCCTGGAAATCTGCATTACCGGCATCGCTACCTCCCCGGGTTGACCCGGATCGTTCATGAAAGCTCGTCGCGGTCTCTGTATTCCTCGAGCCAAGCCATCTGTATGGCCTCGAGCTTCCCCTCGGAACACGCACCGGGATCATCTTCGAACCCGTCCAACGCAACCACCAACTCTTTGAGTTCGGTGAACCTCAGTTTCAGAGGATCTCGCTGCGGATCAGACTCGAACAGTTCGATCGCAATGTCCTCAGCATCGGTCCAAACAAGGCCCATCAGCGGTCCCCCACCGAGGTTACTATATCCTCGACGCTACGCGTCTCGAGCGCCTGCTTTATCGAAGAATCCATCAACTGCTGCGCCAGCGGCAGCGATGTCTCATTCAGAGACTCGATACGATCCCTGATCTCACCATAATCCGTCCCACGCATGGCAATCTCGAGCTCGTCCATCGCATCTTCAATAGCATCGCGCAGGACGCCGATGGCCCGGCGCGCATTGTCACGCAACACTTTGCGGGTAACCCGAAGGATCATCTCCCCCTCGGTCCGGGCTTCTATCAATTGGCGGGTATGGAAGTCGTCTTCCGCGTAGTCGAGGGATTCCTCGAGCATCTTCT
>JAJRWY010000085.1 GCA_024276575.1 Candidatus Binatota bacterium | reverse complement strand
GCCACCGGGCTCGAAACGAGGCCTCGGCGTCTGGGCGCCAGCGCTTTGTTCAGTGAATTCCCTCGGCGGGGGCAAGAGATTCCAGGGGGATGCCGAGACGTCTGAGCGATGCTTCCAAGAGCAGGTCGGCCGGAGTGTCGAAAATAAAACCCGACTCCACGTCGCTGTTGATCCAGACCGACTCCACCAACTCGCTTTGAAGCTGCTCGGGACCCCAACCCGAATAACCCAGTATGAAGCGCATCCGCTCGGGAGGCGAAGCCGCGATGGCGCGCAGGCTCGCGGGCGCCGAGGACAGGAACAAACCGGGCACTATTTCGCGAGTTCCCGGGAGCCCGTCAAGTTCGGGCAGGTGCTCATGTAGTATCCATCCGGTATCCGGTTGCACGGGGCCGCCCATGAAGGCGAGAGCGTCGCGGCGGCCTTCCCAGGGAACATCGAGCGCTTCGATCAAATCTCCCACTCGAGCCTCGCTCGGGCGGTTGAGAACTAGTCCGAAAGATCCTTCCTCTTCATGCTCTACCATAAGTACTACGCTACGATGGAAGTTGGGATCCAGCAGTTGCGGCATCGCGATCAACAGACCGGGCGCTACTGTGATTTCTCCAGGCATACTTCCTGTGTACCGCCTGCACGGTGGGCGAGCAAGAGCTTGCTCGATACTTGGCCCGTCGCCTTAGGCTCTGCGATCCGCATAGTTGAGTCTATCTATATAGGGATAACCGTAAATGGCATCGCCGGCCTGCCTCCTCGCCGCCGCTACCCGCACACTACGCTCCGCATGTGTCCGAGAATCGTTGCTAGCCGGCCCGGGGCGTGCAACGCTGAGCGATTGAAACTTGCCTGGGTGTCGCTATGTCGCCGCGGCCCGCTCGGGGGCTGGAGGGAAATTAAATGGAGTTCGGATCTTTAGTACCGCAGGGTTGGCGTCTGGATTTGGTGTCCGTCGAGGACGACCGGGCCAAGTGGGAGACTTGCAGGCGTGTCATCAAGGGGCTCGACCAAGCAGGTTGGGAATCGCTTTGGGTCTGGGACCATTTCCATACTTTTCCGATCAAGAAAGTCGAGGCTACATTCGAAGCCTGGACGATGATGGCGGCGATGGCGGAACTGACCGAAAACGCGCGCATCGGACAGATCGTCACCTGCAACGAGTACCGCCACCCCTCTTACCTAGCGAAGATCTCTGCATCGATCGACGTGATGAGCGGGGGACGTCTGAACGTCGGACTCGGCGCGGGCTGGTTCCAGGAGGAATTCGCCGCCTTCGGATACGACTTTCGCAGCATCGGTGCGCGCTTGAAGCGGCTCGAGGAGTCGCTTCAGATCCTCAAAATGATGTGGGGCCGCGAGTCGAGTACTTTTCAGGGGCGTCACTATTGCTTGGAGGAAGCAGTCTGCCAACCCAAGCCTTTGCAGAATCCGCATCCTCCGATTTGGATCGGCGGCCGCGGCGAGAAAGTGCTGCTGCGTTTGGTGGCCCGCTATGCGGACGTATGGAACTACAACGGCGCGCAGAAGGAGTTCGAGCACTACCGTGACGTTTTGGCTGCACACTGTCGCGACGTCGGCCGCGATTTCGACGAGATCAAGATAACGGCGATGTCGGGTGGTATTGCCTATGACAACGATGAGGAACTTTCGGAGTTCTCCGCGATCGTCGACGGCCAGGGGCTAAGCTCCCGGGCCGTGCTCGACTTCGTCGATTGCAAAGGCACGCGCGAACAGTGCTGTGAGTTCATCGCCGAGTGGCAACGGCTCGGTGCTGATGGCTTGGTGTTCTACTTCAACGACATCGCCCATTTCGGTAGCGGGCATTCGCAGGCCGAGGTGTTCAAGCAGGACATACTTTCGCAGTTCTAGCCGGGGTTGTTCACGAAAGTTGGTCGCGAGCACGGCAAGCCCAGGTCCTGGGCCGATGTGCGCTTGGCGGACGCAACAGAACTCTCCATGAACGATCCCGGCTAGAACTTGGCCAGAATAAATTACGAGCGAAAACGCGGCACCCTCAGCAGCCGGGACCTTGCGATGATTGGCTAGCGGCTACTCAGCTCATGCACGGCGTCGATCAGGGCGATAACGTTGTCCACCGGCGTTCCCGGCAAGATCCCGTGTCCGAGGTTGAAGATGTGTCCGGGACGCCCGTCCACTTCTTCGAGCACCCGCGCTACTGCATCCTTGATGTAGGCGGGGCCGGCAAACAAGATGGCCGGATCGAGATTGCCTTGGACCGCGAGCTGCGGGTAACGCTTGCAGATAGCGCCGATCGGCACTTTATGGTCGACGCCGATTACGCTTGCGCCGGCTTGGACTTGCAAATCCAGCAGTGTCGCGGTGTCGGTTCCGAAGTGGATCGACGGCAGCCCGTCGGGGAGGCTCTCGAAGATCCGGTGGGTGTGAGGTAGCACATACTTCTCGTAGTCGCCGGGAGAAAGGCAGCCGACCCAACTGTCGAAAAGCTGAACCGCCTGCACTCCGGCCGCTACCTGCGCGTTCAAATACTTCGCGACTGCCTCGGAGATGCGCTGCATCATCGCATCCCAAGCGCCCTTGTCCTTGTACATGAAGGCTTTGGTGCGAATGTAATTGCGCGACCCTCCGCCTTCGATCATGTAAGAAGCAAGGGTGAAGGGGGCTCCACTAAAGCCCAACAGCGGAATATGCGCTTCCAGGCCGGCGCGGGTTTGCTTGATCGCATCGAAAAGGAAGGGCAGCGAGGCTTCGAGGTCGACTTCGAGAATCCTGTCGACATCGGCCGCGCTGCGTATGGTCCTTGATATCTTGGGGCCGTCGCCGGCAACGTAGGCTAGGCCGAGCCCCATCGGTTCTATGATGAGTAGTATGTCGGAGAAGATGATGGCTGCGTCGGCGCCGATCCTTCGCGCTGCGGTAATGGTAGCGTCGGCTGCCAGCGGTGGGTTTTTGCAAAGGTCGATGAAGGAGTTGCGTGCGCGAACCTCACGGTACTCCTGCATGTAGCGCCCGGCTTGCCGCATCAGCCATACCGGTGTGTAGGCGGCGCTTTCGAGGCGGCAGGCCTTCATGAAGGGGCTGTCGTCAAGCTCGAACGATGCTTGCAGCGGCGGCGGTTTCGCTTGCGGGCCGTATAAGCGTATTCGCAGCGGCCGGCGTTTGGTTTCGATGACGTCGGCGGCTTGTTCGGAGGCGCGCTTTATCAAACTGCCCAAACGTGAGGTCTCGGGCTCTATGTCGGCCTCCATGCCGGCTTCGCGCAGTGCTTCGCTGCAGGTCGGTCCCACCGAAGCTATTGCGACTTCTCGCAGAGCCTCACGGAAGGCCTCTTCCTTGCCGCTTTGCGCCACTATATCCATGAGATTGCG
>JAJRWY010000084.1 GCA_024276575.1 Candidatus Binatota bacterium | reverse complement strand
AAGCCACCGGCGCCGACGCGGTCAGCCACGGAGCTACCGGCAAAGGCAACGACCAGGTACGCTTCGAACTGACCTTCATGGCCCTGGCGCCGCATCTGAAAATCATCGCACCGTGGCGGATATGGGACCTCAACTCGCGCAGCAAGCTGTTCGAGTTCGCGGAAAGCCACGGCATTCCCCTGCCCGTCACCCGCGACAAGTCCTACAGCATGGACCGCAATGTGCTGCACATAAGTTATGAAGGCATGGAACTCGAAGATCCCTGGGTGGAGCCGGGAGAGGATATGTTTCTGATCTCGACATCCCCGGAACAGGCGCCGGACCGTCCCGAATACGTGGAGATCGAGTTCCGCGGCGGCGACGCGGTAGCGATAGACGGCGAAAAGCTCTCGCCCTTCGCGCTACTGCTACGCCTCAACGAGATCGCGGCGCGCAACGGCGTCGGCAGGCAGGATATAGTCGAGAATCGCTACGTGGGAATGAAGTCGCGCGGCGTCTACGAGACCCCGGGCGGCACCGTGCTGACCGTAGCCCACCGCGGGCTCGAATCGCTAACCTTGGACCGCGAAGTAATGCACCTGCGCGATAGCCTGATGCCACGCTACGCCGAGATGGTCTATTACGGCTATTGGTTCGCCCCGGAACGCGAAATGCTGCAAGCGGCAGTCGATGAATCACAGAAAGGGGTCAACGGCGTCGTAAGGATGAAGCTCTACAAAGGAAGCGCAACGGTTGCGGGACGCAAATCCGATCAATCCCTGTATGATCCGGCGCTGGCTACTTTCGAGGAAGACGAGGTGTATACTCAGGCGGACGCGGAAGGATTCATACGTTTGAACGCCCTGCGTTTGAAGATCCGGCACCTGGTCGCGAACAAACAAAGCTGAGCGGCATAGATGGCGACACGAAAAAAGCCGGGCAACGGTGCGAAGACCGACACGGGAAGAAACCGAAGTTGGGGTGGGCGCTTCTCCAAGGGGCCGGACCAAGACGCTCAGGCTTTCACCGCCTCGATCGGCTTCGACATCAGGCTTTTGCCCTACGACATTCGCGGTAGCATCGCCCACGCCCGCATGCTGGCCGCTTGCAAGATCATTTCTGTATCCGATCGCAATGCCATCGTGAGAGGCCTGAAAGAAGTACAGCGCGATATCGAAAGCGGCGCTTTCGTGCCGCAGATTGCCGACGAGGACATACACATGGCAGTGGAGCGGGCGTTGACGGCGAAAATCGGCCCCACCGGTGCCAAACTTCACGCCGCACGCAGCCGCAACGACCAGGTCGTCACCGACGTGCGCATGTTCACCAAGGACGCCGCCGCCGCCATCGACTCCGGAATCGAGGAACTGCAATCAGCGCTACTTGAAACTGCCAAGCGCCATCCCGGCGCGATCATGCCCGGCTACACGCACCTGCAAAGAGCCCAACCGGTTCTCCTCGGCCATCACCTGCTGGCCTATTTCGACATGCTCGAGCGCGACCGCGGGCGTTTCGCCGATTGCTACCACCGCAGCGACGTACTGCCGCTGGGCTCGGGAGCGCTGGCAGGAACCACATTGCCGATCGACCGGCGCATGGTGGCCGGGGAACTCGGCTTCGCCCGGGTTTCCGAGAACAGCATGGACTCGGTGGCGGACCGCGATTTCGTAATCGAGTTCCTGAGCGCAGTGGCAATCCTGTTCGCACACCTGAGCCGATTGGCCAACGAGATTACGTTGTGGGCCACTTCCGAATATGGATTCGTCAGCCTGCACGACAAGTACTCGACCGGCAGTTCGATGATGCCGCAGAAGAAGAACCCCGACATCGCCGAGTTGATTCGCGGGAAATCGGGCCGCGTATACGGCAACCTGATAGCCTTGCTTACTACGGTCAAAGGCCTGCCCTTGGCTTACAACAGCGATCTTCAGGAAGACAAGGAGCCGTTGTTCGACTCCTTCGACACCGCGCGCGGAAGCCTGTCGTTGATGGCCGCCTTGGTCCGCTCGCTGCACTTCAATGAAGAAACCATGGCCGAAGCCGCTAGCGACGGCGCATTGATGGCCACCGATCTTGCCGAGCACCTAGTGTTGCAGGGACTGCCCTTCCGCGACGCCCACGAGATAACCGGCGCCCTGGTGAAATCGGCCATCTCCTCAGGACGCAACCTCAACGAGTTGAGCGACGAGGATCTCGCGAGCTTCTGCCCCGACTTCGGCAGCAACGCCTCGCAACTGCTCGATGCCAGGGGCAGTGTCGAACGGCGTTGCTCCGAGGGCGGCACTGCGGGCAAGCTCTTGCAGCGGCGCCTGCGAAAACTCGCGCGCCGCAAGCGCAAGCCCCTGGGGGCGGCGCTACTGCTCGCAGCCGCATCACTGTGCTTTTCTGCATCCGCCTGCGGATTCAAAACCGCCCCGCGGCCGCCGGCCGATACTGCTCCGGTAGTAGAGTCACCGTTAAAAGTCGATGTATCCAAAGGCACCGTGGACCTGTCGTGGAAGCGCTCCGAGCATAGCGCCGACGGCTTGCCGCTCTACGACCTCGAGGCTTTCGTGGTCGAGCGAAGCAGCAACGGTGAAGACTACGCCATCATCGGCACCATCGACGTACGCGACCATGACAAAGTACGAAAACAGGCGGAGTTCAGTTTCTCCGACCCCTCGCCACCACCGGGAAAGAATCTCTACCGGGTCCGGGCACGCAACGCCGACGGGCAGCTCGGGCCTGCAACCAAAGCAGTGGCGGTAACAGCCGGCGAGTACGCAGGCGGCAAACTGCCCGATTGAGTCCGAGCGGCGGCGTGCACAAACGAGCTTTCGTATTTCCAGGGCAGGGTTCGCAGAAAATCGGCATGGCGGCGGATTTCTGCGCCGAGTTTGCGGTCGCGAGACAGGCCTTCGAAGAAGCCTCGGAGGCCCTATCGCTGGATCTTCGCAAGATATGCGACGGCGACAGCGCCGGGCTGGAAATGACGGCTTTGCAGCAGCCCGCGATCTTGACGGCGGAAATCGCCATGGTGCGCAGCCTGCGCGATCACTTCGGCGTCGAAGCGGAACTTTTCGGGGGCCACAGCCTCGGAGAGTACAGCGCCCTGGCTGCTGCCGGCGTTTTCGATCTAGCCTGCGCCGCCCGCTTGGTAGCCGAGCGCGGACGCTTGATGCAAGAGGCCTGCCCGCCGGGCCTAGGTGCAATGACCGCGCTGGTCTCGAAAGAGAGTCTCGACAGCAACACGGTAGCTGCATTGATCGACGGCTTGGAAGTCGATATCGCCAATCACAACGCTGCCAACCAGATCGTTTTGAGCGGCCGCGCCTCAGAGCTGCAGCGCGCGATCGACCTGATCATGGACTCGCAAGCGCCGCCGCGGCTACGCGCCATCCCGTTGCGAGTCTCCGCGCCCTTCCATTCACGCTTGATGGCACCGGTGCAAGCAAGCTTCACACCGCTGCTGCAGCAATCCTGCCGCCAATGGAAGGCTGCGGCCGCGCCACAGGTCACCTCCAATGCCGGCGGCGGCTTTCACAGTAACGAGGCAGGAGAAGTGGCAGCTTCGCTGGCACGGCAGATCACTGCTCCGGTGCGCTGGTTGGACAATATGCAGTGCTTGATCGCAAGCGGCTGCGAAATCGTCGAAGTCGGACCGGGACGTCCCCTGCGCGGTTTTTTCGCTTCCCTGGGAGTCAAGATAAACAGCGTTACCAACCTCGAAAACGCAGCCGTCGTGACCGGCCGCTGCTGAGTAAGCGCAGGGCTACGGCGGTTCTGTAGCGCAATAGCACCGCAGTGGAGCAGCACCGCAGTGCAATGGCACCGGAGTCCAGCAGTACAGCAGCGCAGTAGCACAACAGTACAGTAGCACAGCGGCGCTGGCCGGCCGCCAAGCCCCTTCCGGCTGAAGACTCAGTGTAGCTTCGCAAGCCGGGTCGGCGCTTTTCTCCTTACCGGCAAAGCGGTGTATAAGTTTTTCGAGCTTGGCCTTGAAGGCGGCGCGGCGATCGATGGAAGTACATTTTACGAAGATTCACGGTTGCGCTAACGATTATCTGTTCGTCAACTGTCTGGAGAAACCGCTCGAGAACGCGGCGGCGGTCTCGCGCGTACTCTCCGATCGCCGGCGCGGCGTCGGCAGCGACGGGCTGATCTGCGTTTACCCTTCCGACAAAGCCGACTTCAGGATGGAAATGTACAACGCCGACGGCAGCCGCGGGAAGATGTGCGGCAACGGTATTCGCGGATTTGGAAAGTACGTTTTCGACCACGGGTTGAGTAGCGCTCTTCGGCTGCGGGTCGATACCGATTCCGGCATCAAAGTCCTGGACCTCGAAAACTCAGGCGGGAAGGTCCGGCGGGTCACCGTAGATATGGGCCCGGCCGTACTCGAGGGCCGCGATATCCCGGTGGACGCCGACGGACCGGTGATCAACCGCGACCTCGAGGTCAACGGCAAGCGCTGGCGAGTTAGCTGCGTATCGATGGGTAACCCGCACTGCGTAACCTTCGACGCCGACCCCGACGGCTTGGATGTAGCCACCGTCGGCCCGCATTTCGAGAGCCACCCCTTCTTTCCCGAAGGGGTCAATACCGAGTTCGCCCGAGTGGATGCTCCGGACCGCATCAGCATGCGGGTTTGGGAACGCGGTTCGGGAGAAACCCTGGCCTGCGGAACCGGAGCCTGTGCGGTAGTAGTGGCCGCCGTGGCTTCCGGGCTCAGTGACCGCAGCGTGAGAGTTTCACTGGCCGGTGGAGACTTGGACATCATCTACCGTGAGGACGGCGGCGTAACGATGACTGGCCCGGCAGAAGAAGTCTTCTCCGCAACCGTGGATGTAGAGATAGGCTAGACCGCGTTATTCATGAAACCTCGCCGCGAGAGTCGAAAGTGGCACGGGCCGCTTGGCAAGACTCGTTTGAATCGGGCGAACTGAACTGATCGATTCGTAGTGATCCAGCGCCAGTGATTGCGCTAGCGCGTGGATCCAGGAGAGCAGAGATGTTTCGAGGCACCTTCACAGCTTTGGTAACCCCGTTTCACGACGGAGAAATTGACGAAACTCGTTTCCGGGCGTTGATCGAGACGCAGATCGAAGCGGGCGTGGACGGCCTGGTTCCCTGCGGCAGCACCGGCGAATCGGCAACCTTGAGCCACGACGAGCACGAGCGGCTGATCAAGATCACCATCGAGCAAAGTGCCGGCCGCGCCAAAGTGATCGCAGGCACCGGGTCGAACAATACGGCCGAAGCCTGCCGTCTGACCCAAGCGGCCGCCGACGCCGGCGCCGACGGCGCTTTGCTGATCAGCCCCTACTACAACAAGCCGACTCAGCAGGGCCACGTCGACCACTATCGTGCTGTCGCCGAATGCGCCGGCATACCACTGCTGGTTTACAACATCCCGGGGCGCACCGGCGTCAACATCGAACCGGAGACACTGGCGGCGATGTCCGGGATCGACGGCATAGTGGGGGTCAAAGAGGCATCGGGCTCCATCGACCAAGCGCAAAGCGTGATGCAGCTTTGCGGCGATGATTTTTGCGTTCTATCCGGCGACGACACCCTTACTCTGGCCTTGATGGCAGTCGGCGCCCACGGAGTAATCGGCGTTACCCCCAACCTAGTCCCAGCGCGCTACAAGGCCATGGTCGACGCCGCCACGGCAGACGATTTTGGTGAGGCGCGCAGGATTCACCGCGAATTGCTGCCACTGATGCAGGCGATGGCACTGGAGACCAATCCCATACCGGTCAAGACGGCACTGGCATTGATGGGCAGCCTAGAGGAAGAACTGCGCATGCCACTGACCCCGATGGAGGAGCAGCACCGCAAGCGCCTGGCCACGGTGCTCAGCGACTACGGCTTGGTGGACGGCAATGGCTGAGAAAGCAGCGGCAAGCAGTAGAGAATGCAAGATCATCGTTTGCGGCGCCGCAGGCCGTATGGGCCGGCGCATCATCGCGCTTGCTCGAGAGCAGGAC
The DNA here is from genome assembly GCA_024276575.1 of Candidatus Binatota bacterium. GTDB lineage: Bacteria > Desulfobacterota > Binatia > UBA1149 > CAITLU01 > JAJRWY01. The sequence goes on along the minus strand of JAJRWY010000084.1, from coordinate 14,150 downwards.
GGCATCACGATCAGCGCCGCGGTGGAAGCGCCGGGATCGCCGGCACTGGGCTCCGACGCCGGCGTGCTTGCGGGAGTGGGTCCAATCGGGATCGAGATCGTGGACGATTACACCGCCGTGGTCGATAGCAGCACGGTGAGCCTCGACTTCACGGCCCCACCGGCGTCTATGGCCCACGTCCGTGCGGCAGCCGCTGCCGGGGCGGCGATAATCGTCGGCACTTCTGGTCTCTCACGCGAGCAACGCGACGAAATCGAAACGCTGGCCGCCTCTATGCCGGCGATTATCGCCGCCAACATGAGCCGCGGCATCAATGTACTGATTTCTTTGGTCGCCGATGCGGTAAACCGCTTGGGCGCGGGCTACGACTGCGAGATCGTGGAGATACACCACAATCGCAAGAAGGATTCCCCTTCGGGCACAGCCATAGCCCTGGCCGAAGCCGCTTGCCAAGCCGCCGACCTGAACCCCGCAGAGGCGATACTCCCGGCCCGTGCAGGCATGGTCGGTGAGCGTAAGGAGGGCGAAATCGGTGTGTTCGGCTTGCGCGGTGGTGACAACGTGGGCGAGCACACGGTAATGCTGCTCGGAGCCGGTGAGCGCCTGGAACTGACCCACCGCGCCGCCTCACGAGACTGCTTGGCGGCGGGCGCGATTGCGGCCGCGCGCTGGCTCGCCGGACGCCCGCCCGGACTCTACTCGATGCAAGACGTCGTTGCCGGCGGCTAAAGCCGGACGCTACTTCGCACAAGAGGTCATCGCTAGCGGCTGAGACCATATTCCAGTAGGCGCAAGGTATCGTTGCTGGTAGCCGGGACCGAACGCTACTTCACACGAGACATCACCTCCGACAGCCGAGGCCGGACTCTATTTCCCGCGAGACATTGCCTCCGACAGCCAAGGCCGGACTCTATTTCCCGCGAGACATCACCTCCGACAGCCGCCGCCGGACTCTATTTCCCGCGAGATGTCGCCACCGGCGGCCGAGAGCCGAAACCGCCGCCAATGTTACGCACGAGCTGAGGTTTGCCCGGCGGCCCCCCACGCGCTACTTCTTCTGAAGCGAGGCTGACGCTTGAGCCACAAGGCATACGTCGGAATCGGGACGAACCTGGGTGACCGCATGGCGAACTACCGTGCGGCGGTGTCTAGGATCGACGAGCTCCCGGAGACCCGAGTTACGGCTCTCTCTTCGATTTACGAAAGTGAGCCGCACGGAAGAGCGCGGAACTGGTTCTTGAACGGTGTCGTTGAAGTACACACCGAACTGGACCCCCAACGCCTGCTCAAGTCGCTTCAAAAGATCGAAACGGAACTAGGCCGCAAACGCGGTGCCAAGAAAAGCAAGACAGTCTCGCGCAAGATCGATCTCGACATCCTCTTGTACAACGGCGAGACCATCGGAACCCGGACTTTGAAACTCCCCCACCCGGAGTTGGTCAACCGGCGTTTCGTGCTTCTTCCCTTGAGCGAATTGGCGCCGGCGCTCTTGCACCCGGTGGCGGGAACGAGCATCTCGGCCCTGCTGGCGCTTTGCAAAGATCCGTCGCGAGTAATGTTGTTCAAGGAACCTAAATGAAAATCTTTATTGATTCCGCAGATATAGAAGAAATCCGAGAAGCTAACTCGCTGGGTGTAATCGACGGCGTGACCACCAATCCGTCGCTGGTCGCGAAAACCGGACGCCCCTTCGAGCAAGCCCTGGCCGACATCTGCGCTGAAGTGGACGGCCCGGTCAGCGCCGAGGTGCTCAGCACCGAGGCCCCCGCGATGATCGAGGAAGGCCGCCGCCTAGCCGCCCTGCATGACAACATCGTGGTGAAGATCCCGATGATAAGCGAAGGCCTCAAAGCGACCAGGGTGCTGAGTTCGGAAGGCATAGGCGTCAATGTCACGCTGATTTTTCAGCCCGCCCAGGGCCTGCTCGCGGCCAAGGCCGGAGCCGCCTACCTCAGCCCTTTCGTTGGGCGCCTCGATGATATCAGCGAGGACGGCATGGCCATGGTAGGCACGCTGTTACAGATATTATCCAACTACGACTACGATGCCGAAGTCCTGGTCGCCAGTATTCGCAACCCCCTGCACTTCCTAGAGGCAGCGCGGATGGGCGCGGATGTCGCGACTTGTCCACTCTCCGTGATCAATCAGTTGACCAAGCATCCGCTTACCGACCACGGGCTGGCGAAATTTCTTGCAGACTGGGAGAAGGTCCCCAAATAGTGGGGGGGACTACGCCTGCGGGCCTCAACGCTGCGTGTGGGCCCGTCTGGGGCTCATCGAACCGATCTCACGGGCGCTTGCGATTTCCGCGACGAGGTTTCATGAAGAATGCTGGCTAAAGGCCTTGACTCGGGGCGGCATGGATCTAGTCTAGGCTTGCAAGAAGCTTAGCCTCAATGTTTACAGCCCACTACGGACCTCACAGCCCGCTAACACACGGCTTCATGCTGTCCCTCCGCTTTCCAAGCGGCCCACCGCAATGTGGTACTGCCCCGTGCCGCTTGCTTGGAAACTGCGGAGAAGCCCGCACCGGCGCTAGGGCCGGGAACGCCGCGGCACGACGCGAGCAGAGGCTTGATCAAGGTTGAAGCAACTCCCGAAAGTTTACTTCGAGCGCCTGCTGGAAATCTCCACGGATATCGTAGTGGCAGTGGACCGTAGCGGCTCGGTCATCTTCTACAACGACGGCGCTGAAAGCGCGCTCGGCTATCAAGCCGACGAAATTCTTGGCCAACCCGTCAATTTGATCTATCCCAGCGAAAAAGAAGCCCACGCGGTAATGGCAGCGCTTCGCGACCCCGACATAGACGGACCCGGACGTATCAAGAACTTTGAAACGGAGTTCATGGACAAGAACGGCGTGCGTGTGCCGGTGGCAATATCGGGGTCGATCATCGCCAACGAGCGCGGCCATGAGCAAGGCAGCATCGGTTTCGCCAAAGACATCAGTTCGCTCAGGAAGCAAGAACGGATGGCGACATTAGGCCAACTGGCCATCGGGCTTGCCCATGAGATCAACAATCCACTGGAAATACTGGTCAACCACGTCGAGCTTCTCGAACGCTACCTCAAGCAGAAAGCCTCGGACGAAGACTACACCCGCGAGCATGAGCGCATAGATTCGATCAAGCGCGAGCTGCGGCGCATACAGTCGATCGTCGAACGAGTCGGCGAAATGGCCGACGACGGCGATTACGAAACTCGCGAGTACATGCCGGGGCGTTTGATGACCGATCTGGCGCTCGAGGATGAAGACCACCCCGAGCCGGAGCCCTCAGGCCCGCACTGCTCGATCAACGGGCGCCGGGTGCTGGTAGTAGACGACGACAGCAGCATCCGCTCCTCGATGGCCGACATCCTCGGTTGCGAAGGGTGCAACGTATTTACCACCGAATCGGGAGTCGAGGCGCTACGCTATCTAAAAAGCCACGATGTCGACCTAGTATTGAGCGACGTGGTAATGCCGGACATGGACGGGTACGAGTTGTTCCAGGAAATCCGTGGCCTGCAGCCCAATCTGCCGGTAGTGCTGATGACCGCCTACTACTACGACAAGGACCATGTAATAAAGCGCTCCAAGGCCGAGGGGCTCGAAGACGTGATCTTCAAAAAACCCATCGATCCTTCGCGCTTGGTCGAGTTGGTCGACGCACGTGCAACGAGCAGGGACTCGTCGAGCACCCCCGCTTGAGCTGCTGATCCTTCCCCTAGCCCGCATTATTCGTGAAACCTCGTCGCGAGAGCCGCAAGCGTCCGTGAGATCGGCCCAAGCGCAGCGATGAGGCCCGTAGGCGTACTAACAGTACGTCGAGGGCCGAAAAGCGAGCACGGGCCGAGATTGCGGGCGATTGAGGCTCGTAGCAGAGGTTTCATGAATAATGCGGGCTAGCATTCCAAGCACCACTACCCGTCCAGCGCCTTCCGCTACGCCGCAAGCACCACTGCCCGGCCAGCGCCTTCCGCTACGCCGCAAGCACCACTGCCCGGCCAGCGCCTCCCGCCGCACCGCAAGCACCACTGCCTGGCCAGCGCCTTCCGCTACGCCGCAAGCACCACTGCCCGGCCAGCGCCTCCCGCTACGCCGCAAGCACTCCTGCCTGACCAGCGGTGCCCTCCTCATTGCCGGGCACCCTCGGCGACCGCCTGGGTGCCTTCGCCGGCTTCCTCCGCAACCCCGGTGGCCGGCCCCACCGCCGTCCCATTAACCGGATCCCGGCCCCGGTTGGCAGTTCGCCGCGGCAACGGCTACATCAGCGCAATGGCCATCCGCATAAACCGCGTCTACACGCGCAGCGGCGACGACGGCAAGACCGCATTGGTGGGGGGAAAGCGCGTAGCCAAAGACAGCCTTCGCATCGCCGCTTACGGTGATGTCGACGAACTCAACAGTATTATCGGCGTGGTGCGCGCGTTACTCGCCGAAGCCCCGTACCGGCGGCGAAAAGCGGCCCATCAACTCGACGGGGTGCTCGAAGAAATCCAGCACGAACTCTTCGACCTGGGTGCGGAACTAGCCACCCCTGCCGGTGCCCGGCATCCACAGATGGCGCTGACGGGAGAGCAAGAGGTCAAGGCACTGGAGGCCCGGATAGACACCTTGCAGCCTGAGCTTCCACCGCTCGAATCGTTTGTGTTGCCCGGAGGCGGCGGCGTGGGAGCCGCCTTGCATCACGCACGCACGGTCTGCCGCCGGGCAGAAAGAACGGTTACTACCTTGATACGGCGCAAAGGTGCTCGCGCTCAGACGGCACAGTACCTGAACCGGCTGAGCGACTTGCTCTTCGTGCAATCGCGGTGGATAGCCGCCAAGACCGGCCGCAAGGAGACCCTGTGGCGGCAGCGGAGCGCAACGACGCGCTCGTAAATCGTAAAGGAGACAACACGAGATGACGGCGAGCCAGGGAGCGGCGGGGGGGAAATCAGACCTCTACATAAAGCAGATTCAGATCGGGCCGATGGCCAATTACGCCTATCTTATCGGCGACCGGGCCAGCCGCGAGGTGATGCTCGTCGATCCGGCCTGGGACATCCCGGCGCTACTCGATGAGATCGAAAAAGATGGGTTCACACTGACCGGCGCGTTGGTCACCCACTACCACCCGGACCACATCGGCGGCGATCTGATGGGACACCACATACAGGGAATAACCGAACTGCTCGACCGCTGCGGAGTCAAGATCTACATCAACAAAGAAGAAGCTCCCTACGTAGCACAAGCCGCGGGGTTGCAAGCCAGCGACCTAGTCGCGGTGGATGGCGAAAGCGACACCAGAGTCGGTGCCATCCCGATCCGTTTCATCCATACCCCCGGCCATACCCCCGGCTCCCAATGCTTCCTGGTCGGCGGCAACTTGGTTTCGGGAGACACCTTGTTCATCGGCTCCTGTGGGCGCGTGGACCTACCGGGAGCCAACCCCGAGGACCTCTACTACAGCCTCACTCAAAAGCTCAAGAAACTGCCGGACGAAACCATACTGCTGCCCGGCCACAACTACGCAGCGGCCTCGAAATCGACTATCGGCGAGGAAAAACGCAGCAACCCATTCCTGCGTTTCGAGAGCCTGCAAGACTACCTGCGGATGATGGGCTACCCCGGCTGAGCCGGCGGCTGCAAGCTTGGCCCGGAAGTATCAGGACAACAGCGGGAGGCGCCGGTCGTTAGCCGTCAGTGGGCGGGGAGGCCGACCGAACACCGCATATCAGCGGCTGGCCAGTGCGCCAAGGGTCCTATCGATGGGTCCTATCGATAATCGGCCGGGACAGCCGGGGATAGCAGGGGCGAAGTGCAACGGACTCCTCGAACAACGTCCGGGCACGACCGGCCAATGCGCCGTGCTCCTGTCGATAATCGGCGAGGGAGGATAGCAGAGACAAAGCGACCGGATCTACGGAGAAACTAAACCGCCAAGCAAGAAAGGCTCGAGGCTACCGGCGCTATCGCGCGCAATAACGCAATGCGTCCAGGCAGTACAGACGGACAACAACAATGGCCGGCGGCGCTAGAGCGCCAGGGCCGAGGCTACCGGCAGGACCGCAAGGGAGACATGCACGAGCTGCACCGAGCCGAAAAGCGGGAAGACACCGGTTGATAGAACGGGTTTAGCGAACAGTCTGTGTTGCGGCCTGTGATCGCGCCCCCCATGATCGATACCCCCGGCCAGTGCTTCGAGGCCGTTTTTTACCCACACAGGTGGCTCAAAATGCCTTTTATCCTTGACAAAGACTACCCTCGTAAATAATTGTGCATGCTGCCAATAAACCCCGCTGAACTTTACGGGGCTTTGTCGCCGAGACTAGTCGGCGCGGGGCCTTTGCAGAGGATTCGGACTGTTAATTTTTCCGTTAGGGAGGAGATTCAAACCATGAAGGGACTTTCGTTTGCCAAGGTTGTAGCCTTGGTAGCAGCTGTGGCGCTCGTAGCCTCGGCTTCACCGGCGAGCGCGGCGACCAAGGCCGAAGGCAAGTGTCAGGCTACCATCGCCAAGACCGTCACCAAGCACGCCTCGACCATATTCAAGACCATCAGCGGCTGCCACAAGGGCCGCAACAGCGGCAAGAAGGTCGCGGCGAGCGTCAACTGCAACGACCCCGATCTTGCCGACACCAAGGGCAAGCTCGGCAAAGCACGCACCAAGTTCTTGGCCGGCATCGGCAGCTCTTTGAAGTCGCGCTGCACGGATAAAACCGGCGCGCCTCTGATCGCGGTGGGTCCGGGTAGCAACTACCCGCAGTGCCCGGCACCGTCGGAGGCCATCGACGACGGTGGCGCCACCACCGGGATCGACGATCTCGACGAATTGGCGGCTTGCTTACTCGACCTCACGGAAAAGCAGGTTTCCATGGCCGCCGAGGAAATTCTCGGACTGCCCGACGTCCCGCTGGGCAAGTTGGCTAACAAGTGCGCCGGCACCTTGGCCAAGATTGCCAGCAAGCAGATCGGCACCATCGGCAAGGTCCGTTCGAAGTGCCAGGGTACGGCCTACAAGGCCAACAACACCCCCGGCGATCTCACTTTCGTGTGCGCCACCGATGACAGCGCTGGCAAGATCGCTGGCGGCGCTACCAAAGCCAAGGCCACTATCGACAAGTCTTGCAACCTCAGCATGACCGAGTTGAACTCCATCGACTCTTGCGGCGACACGCCTACGCAGTTGAAAAACTGCGTGATCGACAGAGTTGCCACCCAAATCGGCGGCGGCCTGCTGGCGGCGGCCTATGAGCTGCCCGCCACCTGCAACACCAACTTGGTGCAGATAAGCATCAACGCCGGCGCGGGTGAGCAGATCACCGAAACCCGGCTGTCGAGCGGCTGGACCGGACTCGGCCACGGAGCCGATGTGGTCGACGGTTACACGGCACTGGTCGACCTAGTCAACTGCACTAGCGACTGTTCGGTGTGCGAACCCAGGGTCAACTTCGGCAAGAACGAGCCCTTTGGCGGTTGCCGCTGTAACAACACGCCGACCGTACACTGCGACGTGATCAACGGCCCTGACTTCGACGATTGCGGCGGCGCGACCTGCGACTGCATGTTTGGACCTCCGCTGGCTCTGGCGGCAGGCGGACAGGCGACTTGCATCGTAAACCGTATCGCCGCTGAACTCGTTGGCACTGCCAACCTGGGCATCGGTGCTTCGAGCACGCAGGTACAGGATGAAGCCGACGTGTACTTGGGCATCGACCAACTGAGTCCTTGCCCGACTTGCGATGGCGACGTCACGATGAACGACGGCATCGCCGACGGTACCTGCAACGGTGGCCGCAACGCGGGCCAGCCGTGCGACGCCAGCGCCGACGGCGCCAACTTCGGTATCGTGAGCTACGATTGCCAACCTTCGAGCGGATCGAAGATCGCCACGTTGAACCTCGACATACAGTTGGAAAGCGCGGACCAGAGCCACGCCTTCAACCTGCCTTGCGACATCGTGGGTAACTGTCCCTGCCGCATCTGCAGCGCCAACAGTGCTCGCGCGTGTGCGTCGAATGCCGACTGCGGCGCCGGCGAGGGTACCTGCACGGCCAGCGGCGGTGCCGGCGTCAACCAAGACGCTTGTAACGGCGGCCCGGGCGACTGTGTCGACGGTGAGTGCTCGAGCGGCCCCTTCGACACCTTCTGCGATGGAATCACTCGATCCAACGGCAACGGCTATATCGGATGCAACACCAACGCCGACTGCGCCACTTTGGGCGCCGGCAACTGCGGAACCGCGATCCCGAGGCCCTGCTACAACGATCCTATCGTCAACAACAACGACGGTGGACCTTTCGGCGCGTTGCTCGGCAGTGTCTTCTGCGCAGCACCTACCGGAAACGGGGCGGTCGATTTCGCCACCGGCCAACCGGGTGCCAGCCAGTTGCAGCTCGACTTCGACTTCGAAGCTCGCTGCGCCAGCAATGCTGACGTGGTGTACTGGGCGCCGGGCGGATCCAACTGCCCGTAATCAAACAACGGCGTAGGCCGTAGTCGTCCTGGGGTCCGGGACCTTCAGTCCCGGACCCCAGCGGCGGTGGCTTTAGCCCAAGAAACCCCCGTGCCGCAACGGCACGGGGGTTTCTTTTGCGGCGTTTCCACCGTGCCTCAGAAACGTCGCAAAGGCCCGGCGGGCGCTTTTTTTCTTCGCGGTCCCACGCTAGCCTGCCGCATCACCATCTGCTGCTACAAGGAGATAAGTCTAGATGAGTATTAGCACCGACGCGTGGGTGTTGTACGCCGGGGAGAAGGGTGCACCGCCCGAGCGTACTGAGCTTCGCCGCGAAGAATTCGAAATTGACGATCCAGGCCCCAATGAAGTTCTGGCCAGCCCTCTTTACGGCTGCCTCGAAGGCAATATGGGCCACGCGCTGGACCGGCGTCCCATCGACGTTCCGCTGTCCAGAGGCGAAGAGAAGATAGTAATCGGCAACTCGGGAATAGTCCGCGTTGATCAATGCGGAGACGAAGTGGAGAAAGTTCGCGAAGGCGACCTCGCTATCGTGCTCTGCAACGGGAAACCCGACCGCTTCGGTTATCCCGAGAAGATCTGGGCATACGATGATCCCGGCACCGTGGGAGTGCTGGCCAAGCGTACCAAGATGGGCGAGCATCACTTGATCCCCATCCCCAAGAACAGCAAGTACCCGCTGGAGCAATGGGCCGCATTTTCCCTGCGTTACATCACCGCTTGGTCGAACTGGGAGTTGGCTTTCGGAACCCTGCGCTTACTACTGAGCGAGAAAGACCTCCCCGAGCCCGAGGTCTGGGCCTGGGGCGGAGGCGTGTGCTTGGGCGAACTGGCACTGGCCAAGCACTACGGATGTAAGACCGCACAAATCGCCTCGACCGACGACCGGCTGACTACCATAGAAAGCCTGGGAATCCGTCCGGTGGACCGGCGCGAGTTCTACGATCTCAACTTCGACCGTAAGCGCTTTCGCAAAGACGAAGACTACACCGAGCGTTATCTGGCCTCCGAGAGAGTTTTCCTATCCAAGGTCCGCGAAATGACCGGAGGTAATCTGGTCAACATCTTCCTCGATTACGTCGGGGGGCCGGTTATGAGGCCCACGCTCAAGGCGCTGGCCCGCCAAGGCGTCATCGCCACCGCAGGCTGGAAGGAAGGCATGATGATCGAACTGGTGAGAGCCAGTGAGTGCATCTCCCGGCACCAGCACCTCCACACTCATTACGCACGCTACCAGCAGGGCGTCGAAGCCGTACGTTTCGCAGAGGAACACGGCTGGTTGCCGCCCGTGGACAGCAAGGTCTACGAGTACGACGAAGTTCCGCAACTATTTGAGGACTATCGCGAGAACAAACTGGGGTGGTTCCCGATTTACAAGGTCGGGGCCTGACCCGGAACAACTCGCACGACCCGACGCTCTGCAACCCGGCAGCCCCGGCGCCGTGGTTTGCAGAGCGCGGGGTTCTCATAGGGCCGTAGCTGCTGGTCTTCGTCCCCCTATTGCAATTCTTGACGCGCCTTCCTACCGGGCGCGAGGAGTAAGAGTCGATGAGTATAGAACGCATAGCCGTGTTGGGCGGCGGACAGATGGGACGCGGCATCACCTAAGCCGCGGCCGCAAACGGTTTTCAAGTGGCCTTGATCAAGGCCACTCCGGGACCGATGGACAAAGCCCGCGCGGCTATCGAAAAAGACCTGGCCAAGCAGGTAGACCGCGGCAAGATGGAGCAGCAAAACGCCACTGAGATACTGTCGCGCATCGTTTTCAGCGACGATCTCGCGGCGGCCGCACAAGCCGACCTCTTCATCGAATCGATCGTGGAAGACATCGACGTCAAACGTGAGAAGTTTGCGGAGATAGATGCGGCGGTCAATTCCGGCTGTATAATCGCCTCGAATACCAGCACCCTGGGCATCACCGCCATGCAGTCAACGACAGGACGCGACCGCCATGGCCGCTTCATCGGCCTGCACTTTTTCAATCCCGCCACCGTCATGAAGCTGGTAGAGGTAATACCGACGCTGACCACGGAAGCATCGGTTACCGCCGACGCGCTGGCCTTCGTCGAGGCCATCGGGAAAATCCCGGTGCTGGTGCATGACGAGACCGGTTTCATAGTAAACCGGCTGCTCACGCCCTATATGCTCGACGCCATGCGCTGCTTCGAGTCCGGCCTTGCCGATATCGCCGGCATAGACACGGCCATGCGCTTGGGCGCAAACCACCCCATGGGGCCGCTGTCGCTGGCCGACTACATCGGCCTGGACGTGGTCATGGCGATGGCCGACAACCTCTATGAAAGCTTCGGCCACGAATACATGAAGGCCACTCCAGTATTGCGCCAGTTGGTAAATGCAGAGGAACTCGGACGCAAGAGCGGGATCGGCTTCTATGACTACTCACAAAAACCGCCGCTGCCCAACCCGCAACTCGACAAGAAGTAGCGCCACCTGACTCCATCCCCTGCGCATCAGGGAACGGAGTCTCCGCTGTCGTCGAGATAGCCGCCGGGAAAGAGGCCGGCCCTTGCGTCGTACCGGCGGTACCGGCCGACTCCTGGACCTGCGGCGGCAGCGAAAAGTCAGCCGGACGCTGGGGAAAAAGAGGCCAGCTTGGCGGCTTCCCCGGCAAGCAGCTCTACGCTCACTCGTGAACGCTCGAGGGAATCCAGAAGGCCCGGCGGCAACGCGCCTCTTCCCAGATAAGCCCCACTCAGGGCTCCGGTCATCGCCGCGATGCTGCTCGAATTGCCGCCGAGGGACAAGGCCTGTGCCAACGCGCCTGCGAAGCTCTCGGGGTTGGCAGCGAAGCAGTACAGAGCCGTTACTACCGAGCCCAGCGCGGTAGAATTGTTGCCTAGCCGGGCCACCAACTCTTCAGCCTGCGGCTCCCTTGCCAGCAAACTCCTGGCGCTTTCCAGGCGGGAGCGAAACTCGCGCACCTGGCACTCAGCGCCCAGGCGGGCAAGAAACTCCGCTGCCTCCAAAGACTCCGCATTGACGGCAAGTGCGACACCGAAGGCCATCAACACCGCCCCCTCGGCACCAAGGCTGTGCTGATGGGTGATTCCTGCGCTCTCCTCGGCAACCCAGCGTAAGAAATCCGTGTCCCCGGGATCGAGCAACCCGACCTGAGCGATCCGACTCGCGGCCCCGTTTCCAGAGCAACCGCGTCCCTGTCCCTGGGCTGCGGCCTCGCTCCATACACAACCCTTACGTAAACGTTCGAGTGCAATTGCACTGCCCTGTCCATAACCACGATCCGAACTGTAAAACTCGAGCAGGCAAGCGGCCATGTGAGCACCGTCGAACTGCGGATACAGAGCCAATGACGTAGCCGTGGCGGCAAGCATCTCGCTGACGCAAGTATAGGACGCCGGCGCCAGCGCGAGCAGTTGTTCTCCACTGCCGTAACGATGGCGAATCACCGCGGGCTGCGCCGCCTGCACCACCGCACCCAGGCAATCCCCGGCAAAGGCCCCGAGCAGGCAGCCTTCGAATCGTTGTTCAATTTGCTTGGAATCCGCCGGCATGGGGCGCGGATTATGTCAGAGAGTCGGTGCCGGACGAAGCGGCGAGTGCCGGACCACAGCGAAACCCTACGCCGGACAAGCAGCGGAAGCCGCACCACAGCGAGACCCCACGCCGGACAAGCAGCGGAAGCCGCGCCACAGCGAGACCCCACGCCGGACAAGCAGCGGAAGCCGCGCCACAGCGAGACCCAGCGCCCGACTTTGCTAGCAGGCCCGGTTTACAATAAACCGTCGGTAGCTCTCCGACTCACCCGAAATGAAGATTCTGATTACGGGAATTTCCGGAGGCCAAGGACGCATCCTGGCCAAGCGCCTCCTGCGCGACGCGCGAGTGGCGGGGGCCGACCTGCGCCCCTGGCCGAGTGCGCCGAGAGAGATTCGCATCCACCCGGTAGACCTGCGCAGCAAGCGCTTCGACAAAGCCTTTCGAGTCGAAAATCCCGATGCCGTCGTTCACATGGGATTCGTGCGGCACTTCCGTTCCACCCCGCAGTTGCGCCATCAAGTCAACATAGAAGGCACGAAACGGCTGATGGAAAACTGCGCCGCGAGCGGGGTCAAACAGTTGGTAGTGGTATCTAGCCACTATGTATACGGAGCCTTCGCAGACAATCCGCGCTACATGGATGAGGACCACCCACTGAGCGCTTCGCGAAGCTTTCCCGAAATACGCGACCTCGTCGAAGTCGAGGGCTTGGTATCGACGTTTCTGTGGCAACACCCGGAGGTCCGCAGCGCGGTCCTGAGACCCGTCCACACCCTGGGCCCGGGCCTCGACAATGCCATCAGCCGTTACCTGCACCTGCCGGTGGCCCCAAGGATAGCCGGCTTCAACCCGATGATGCAGTTCATGCACGGCGAAGACCTCGCCGACGCAATAGCTTTGACTCTGCAGAAAGAACTACGCGGAGTATTCAACGTCGCAGGCTCGGGAGCGGTCCCCCTGAGCATAGCCCTGCGCGAGAGCGGCGCACACAGCGTAGCGCTACCCGACTCCGTGGCCCACCTACTGACCCGCCGCTTGTTCGGACTCGGATTTTATCGCTTCCCGCCCGGCGCGCTGGATTTCATAAAATTCCCATGCACGATTTCCGACCAACGTTTCCGTGCGGCCACCGGCTTTGAACCCGCCCACTGCCTGGAGGACACCTTGCGAAGTTCGTTACGCTAGATGCCGCGGGCTCGGACGAGCATGCGCCATGCGCCCGAGACCCATCGACGCGGAACCTACGCGTACGAACCGTGAACAAACGCCGTGAACGCACTAAATCCTATAGAATGGCTCGCTGTGGCGGTGGAACAAAGCGCCGGCCTACGTCTGTCCTGGTCCGACCTGAGCAGCGAAATAGACCGTAAAGTCGACTCCATCCCCTCGCAGTTGAACGGCTACGGCTACGACCCCTGGGGCTATGACCCGGAGAGCTTCAAGCGCTACCTGTTCCCCTTGGCTCTGCTGTACCGGTACTATTTTCGTTGTAAGACCAAGGGCTTGGAGAAAATACCCGAGGGGCGTGTAATGCTGATCGGTAATCACGCCGGACAGGTCGCCTTCGACGGCTTGATGGTAACTACGGCTTTGGTTCTCGAAGGCCAGCCTCCGCGTTTGGTGCGCGGCATGGGCGAATACTGGTTGGGCTCGCTACCCTGGTTAAACGTGTTGATGGACCGCGTGGGCTCGGTCGTGGGCACGCAGCAAAGCTGCGCCGACATGCTTCGGCAAGGCGAATGCGTGATGGCCTTCCCCGAAGGCGTGCGCGGCATGAACAAAGTCTACGCCGACGCCTACAAGCTGATGCGTTTCGGTAACGGCTTCATGCGGCTAGCGTTGGAAACCGGCGCCCCCGTAGTTCCGGTTTCGATCGTCGGCTCAGAAGAACAACAACCGGGCATAGCCAACTTAAAAGGCATCGGCACATTGTTGGGAATGCCTTCGCTGCCGCTTACGCTGACCTTTCCGTGGCTGGGCCCACTGGGCCTATGGCCGCTGCCGGTTCGCTACTACATGGAATTCGGAGACCCGATGTACTTCCAAGGCGACGCCGGAGAGGACGACGAGGCGATCGAAGCCAAAGTGGAAGAGGTAAAAGCAGCATTACGCGCACAATTGCAACGCGGCAGAGAAGATCGACGCAGTATCTTCTTTTGATTTGCTACACCGCTTGGTACCCCAATCGTT
>JAJRWY010000083.1 GCA_024276575.1 Candidatus Binatota bacterium | reverse complement strand
GAACAACTGATAGTCCCCATGCGTCTCGAGAACCGCATGGTCGGCTTTTTGGCTGCCGGACCCAAGCGTGCCGGGGGATACCACAGCGGAGACGATGCGGAGCTGCTCCGGACGATGGCCGATCAGTTGGCCCTCGCGTTGGAGAATGCTCAAGCCTACGAGACTATCAAACGCCTTAACAGCGATTTGGCCGATCAGAACATGACCCTCGAGGAAGTGAACCGAGAATTGCAAAGCGCACAGGAACTGGTGGTGCGCAACGAGCGGCTAGCTGCTGTTGGAGAACTCGCCGGTGCGGTCGCCCATGCTATCCGTAACCCGCTGGCCGGTATAAAGATGGCCGCCGAGCATGGGCAGTGTGAGTACCGGGAGCACAGCTCCAACGTAAACTTTACCGACATCAGTTCGGAAGCCGAGCGTCTGGACAGGCGCATTACCGCATTGCTCGATTTCGCGCGGCCTTTCGAGCCGCATTTTGCGCGAGTCGGGCTGCGTGAGATCGTGGAGGGTGCGCTTTCAGTCTCCAAAGCGAAAGCCTCGGCCAAGGGAGTCAGATTGCTAATCGAAGACAGCAGCGAAGACTGCGAACTGAGTGTCGACCCGGTGCTGTTCGAGCAAGTAGTGATCGAGTTGCTTGCCAATGCCGTAGATGCTTCCCCGAAGCATGCTTTGGTCAGGGTGGCTTTCGGTTGTGATTCGAGGCTTGGCGAGGCCTGGATAACTTTCTGTGATGCGGGGGAGGGAGTACCGGAGGCCAAGCGCCGGGATATCTTCCAGTTGTTCTTTACGACGAAAAAACGCGGAACCGGTTTCGGATTGGCGACGGTGAAAAAAATTGTCGAGAGGCATTCGGGATCGATAAGGGTAGATGATTCTCCGGACGGCGGGGCGCGTTTCAAAGTCTCTATTCCCTTGTCTCCCTTGTCCGCCGGGGAAGTCTTTACGGACGGTGCCGGCGGCTCCGCCGATGTCGGCCGGAGCGCTTTAGCGCGTCGTTCAAGCGATTCCGAACTTGTCTAGGCGATAGCGGAGTGTGTCGAGAGAAATACCCAGTAACGCGGCGGTTTTCTTTCGATTCCCCTGAGCCGCGTCGTAGGCTTGACGGATGATCGCGGCATTGAGCTGTTCCAGCGAGATAGGGCCGTGGGAAAAATCGATACTGAAGCCGGGGATGACCCCCTCGCGGCCGGCCTCGTCTGGTGGTTGCGGGTCCGCTCCGGCGCTTCCATCATCGAATCCGGCAAAAGAGTCATCCAGGTCAAGATCCTCATACGATCCTAGTACCACCACCCTCTCCATCGCATGGGAAAGCTCGCGTACGTTGCCGGGCCACGAATATTCGAGTAGCCGCTTGCGTACCTTGGCGCTCAGTATGGGTGCACTCAAACCGTACTCGGCCGCGTGTTTGGCTAAGTAGTGTTCGGCCAAGGCGAGAACGTCTTCCCCGCGTTCGCGTAGCGGGGGGCAGTGGATGCGAAAAACCCTTATGCGGTGATAAAGATCGGCGAGGAAACGCCCCTCTCGGACGGCTTTGTCGAGGTCGAGGTGGGTTGCCGAGATGATCGAACAATGCATGACGCGCTCGCGAGTGCTGCCGAGACGCCGGAAGATTTTGTCCTCGATAACTTTTAGCACTTTGGCCTGCAGGTCGAGGTTAATGCGGCCGATCTCATCAAGGAAAACGGTTCCGTTCTCCGCTGCTTCGAACAGACCGGCTTTCGCGCTTACGGCTCCGGTAAAGGCACCGCGCTCGTAGCCGAGTAGCTCCGCTTCGAGAAGTTGCTCCGGTAGCGCGGCACAGTTCACTTCGACGAAAGGTGCGTTTCTACGTGGAGCGCTTTGGTGCAAGGCCCGTGCGACCAAACCCTTGCCGCTGCCGGTTTCTCCGCTCAGCAGCACGGTTGGGCCTCCGCCTTCTCGCTTCTCACTACGCGAGAGTTTGAGCACCATCTCTTTGAGAGCGCGGATCTGTGGTGAGTCGCCGACGATGCCGTCGAGCGGGGATTCGGGTAGGTCGCGCTGCCGGTAGTATTCGACCTCGTTGCGCAGCCCGAGCCCGGCGACGCAGCGCTCGATGAGGATGCGCAGTTCTTCGCTATTGACCGGCTTGCACAAATAGTCGGCAGCACCACAGCGCATGGCTTCTACGGCGTCGTCGACGTTGCTGTGGGCGGTCAGTACGACGACGGCTACCAAAGGGTGTGACTGCTTTATCTTGACCAGGAGATCATGGCCCGACATGCCGGGAAGGCGTTGGTCGGTTATAACGAGGTCGGGTTCTCCCTCCTCTACGAAGCTCAAGCCCTGCTCTGCATCCTCGGCCGCTCTTACCGTGTGGCCCAGCCTCTTGACCATTTCGGAGAGGTAGCGTCGAGGCACATCCTCGTCTTCCACTAAAACAATATCGGCCATGTGTCCCCTTTCGCCGCTTCACGAACGGTGGGGATATCCCCGCTTTGCGGTCATATCCCCACGGCAACGCGCCAGCTACTAGCCTCGAATATAGCAAAAACCAAGACTTAGTAAGTGGCTCGGGAATTGCTTCCGCTTGTGGGCATGAACCGTTCCGAGCGCAAGCTTCTATCCGTAGACCGTCGTAGGGCGGTCGGACCGCAATCGCGGCCGGCGACGCCTGCCCGAGTCCGGGAATTGTCGCTCAGGTCCAAGGGGCGAGGCCGGTCTGCGGCGGTGGCGGCCAAGAGCGAGTCCTCCGCAGGGCGAAGAGAAAAGCCGCGGCCGAAGTTGGAAGAGATTCTGTGCGTAGCGGCCGAAGAATTCGCGGCGCATGGCTACGACGGGGCGTCGTTGTCGGTAATCGGCAAGCGTCTGGGGATGACACCGGCGCTGCTGCTCTATCATTTTTCCAGCAAGGAAGAACTGTGGCGGGCAGCGGTAGAGACGCAATTGGAGGCTTTCTCAGAACTGATCGAACAGGCGGTTGGGCGCGCGGCTTGTTTCGAAGGGCGCACCGCTTATGAGAGCGTGTTGCGTCGGGTGATTCATTTCTTGGCCGACAATCCTTCGCTGCACAGGATCCTGATGCATGAGAGTTCCGTTCATGGGGAACGCTTGCATTGGATGGTTGAGCACTACCTTCGCGGCAACTTTGCGCTTCTCAGAAGGCTCCACGAGCGCGCGGCGAGCGAGGGCGCAATTAGAGACCTTCCTTTCGAGAGGAGCATCTTCATGCTGCTGGGTGCGGTTTCTCAGTATCTCGACTCACGAGAACTATCCGCCATGCTTTTCGGAGCAGAAGGTGGGCTAACAGAAAAGCCCGGTGGTGACTGGCTGTCTTCCTATGCAGACGAGGTTTTATGTTTCTGTTTCGATGGCTTGGCACTGGGTGCTGACTGGTGTGAGGGGCGTACGCTGCAGCCACCACCGCTGCGGGCGGCTGCGCGTTGCTGATTTATCGAGAGCAGTGGCCGCGCCAGCCGCGCAGTGAAAGTCCTGCCGCGGTGCGCGGTGGGTGAGCGGTGATGGGGGATAGAGCCGCGGTGGGTGATAGCACTGCGGTCATGTGGGTGTGTGAAATAGTGGACGACATAGTGGAAATGGTTGCCGGAGGACGCGACCGAGGGAGAGAGACCGGTGAAGAAAGTGAAAGATGAGGAATTTGGGGCGAGCGGCGAGGGTCGCGAGGGTTCTGAGAAGAGCCTGCGTGAAGTGCTGCCCGCAGTGACTCTATTGTTGGGTGGGGTTCCTCTGTTGACCGTGTTGGTGCTGGTGGTGCTGAACTGAGCGGCTTGGTGGCGGTAGTGAGACCGGTAAGGGGGAAAGAAGCTTGAAGTCGCGGTATTTGGCAAAACCGGTCGCGATTGCGGATTCCCTGCGCGACGGCGAGCCTGGCTACTGGCCGGCTGCGAGAAGCGAGAGGGCCGCTTCCGGCATGAGCGCTCAAGGTGGTGCAAGCGGCGAAGCTGCGCCCATGGCCAGGGTGGCTGGTCCAGGCGTGGAAGCTACCCGCCGAGATGGTGTTTGCAGTGAGGTGCCGGGCACCTCGCAGTTCTCCGAGTTGCAGCGGCGCTGCGCCGAACTGGAGAGCCGAAACGCCTCGTTGGAAAGGGAAAAGATCAGCTTGTTGGGTTTTGCCAAGAATCTCGAGGCGGCCCATCTTCGCGCGGAGACGGTAAATAGGGAACTTTCGGAGAGGATCCGGGAGTTGGAAGGTTTTAGTTACTCGGCTGCACATGAGTTGCGCGGCCCGCTCAGGAGGATCCTCGGCTTCAGTGAGTTGCTATTGCTGGCCGACAAAGGCGAGAGCGCGGATTCTTCGGTCGATGATTCACTACGAGCGATCGGCAGGGCGGCGCGTACTATGAATGAGGTGGTGGAGGCGTTCCTGGCGCTCGGTCGGAGTTCCCGTGAGACTTTGCGACGGCGAAAAGTCGATCTACGGTTGCAGGCCGAGGTCATTATCAACGACTTAAAGCAATTGGAGCCGCATCGAGATTTGGAGTTCGTATCGGCGGACGGGCTCGAGGTCAGTGCGGATCCGACTTTGATGTCGCTTGCCTTGAGCAACATGATCGCCAACGCCTGGAAGTTCACCAGAGACGAAGCCCGGCCGAGAATAGAACTGGGCCGCTCGCAAGGTGTCGGCGGCGAGATGATCTACTTCGTTGCCGACAACGGAGTCGGATTCGATTCCGCGTACAAAGAAAAGTTATTCGTTCCATTTCAACGGCTGCACTCTTCGCGAGAATTCGAGGGCCACGGGGTCGGGCTTGCGACGGTCGACCGCATCGTGCGCCGCCATGGGGGGCGGGTTTGGGCCCACGGGGTCGAAGGCGCCGGCGCCACGTTCTATTTCACGCTCCCGAGTATCGCGAGCGATCCGTGTTGTACGCTTCCGGGGGGAGGGGAAGGCCGCCCCGGGTCATATTGACCCGGGGCCGGCCTTCCGGCGCGGTTTGATACTTAGAAGCGTTGCTGTATTCAGCGAATATCCGCGATGTCTTATCTCCTCCTTTGCACTCTTCTCGGCCTCGTAGCGGGTTGGGTTCCGTATTTCATTCACGGTCCCAACCCGCTCAAGTACCAGATCCTTCATCTCGACGGTTATCTTGCTGTGTGGGGATGGTACAGCGCACGCATGCTGATCGGTTTCTGGGTCGGCATGAGCAGCAGGCCGCAGCAGTGGTATCTGCGCGGGCCTCTGTGCGGCTTTCTGGTGATGTTGCCGCTGACCGTGGTAAGTTTGGCCACGCCGGGTTGCCGTTTCCCTTGAATGGCTTGGAATCTGACCACCGGTTCGGTGGTCGGCCTTGTGGTGGCGGGTAGCGCTCGAGCTCTCGGCTTCCGTCCCGCTTCTTGAGACGCTTGCAAGCCGGAGCCTTGCTCTTGCCCACCGCGGAGTAACTCCCGGATTCCTCTCCGCTTGGTCAGGCGCTTGCGCCTGACAGCGGAGCAAAATCAGCGTCGGGTTCCGGCACACGCATTTCTCTCCTGTTCCTCAGGCGCTTGCAGGATTACGCCGAATTGCCGGGGTAGGTAAATGTACTTCTTCCCCTTTACGCGCTATCCAGTGCCCCATGGACTCGCGACAGTCTCGTCCTTTAGCCTTCTCCATCGATTTTGAGCCCTTTTGCGAAGCGATGCAGGAGAGTATCGACATACCTGAGAACTTTCCGCGCTTCGATGTCGAAAGCGAGCTTTCCCACAATGCGGAGGCTTGTTTAGAGCTTCTTTTCCGTCATGGAGTCAGCGCGACGTTTTTCATGCTCGGATGGATTGCCGAGAAGTTTCCACGGATCGTGCGCCTGATTTCGGAGGCGGGCCATGAAGTGGCGAGTCACTCATTTTATCACCGGCGTTTGACCGGTTTGTCGCAACAAGAAGCCGAAGAGGGCATGCGGCGTTCGAAGGAAACCATCGAAGATCTGCTCGGCGAGCCCGTCTATGGCTTTCGTGCCCCGGATTTTTCCCTGCCGTGCGAGGGCTGGATGTGCGACTACCTCGCGGAGTTGGGCTATCTTTACGACTCGAGTTCAGTAGCAACTGCCATCCGTGACGATTACGGCAAGGGTTGGACCCGGGCTGAAGTGCATCGCCTACCCAACGGACTTCTCGAGTTCCCTATCCCGACCAAGACCCTTCCGGGCGGGGTGTCCCTGCCGGTGGGCGGCGGCGGATACTTCCGCTTGTTTCCTTTCGTGCTGACCCGGCGTTGGCTCGCTGCCTGTCCCGACCGTGCCACCTATCTGCACCCTTACGAGATAGGGGGCGATTATCCTCAGGATATCGACATGTCTTTTCTGAGGCGGCTACGGCACACGCGCGGCAATGGGCGCCTCGACACCAAGCTCGCGGGCTTGTTCGATTCGTTCGACGCCATGCCGGTGCTGGAGTATCTTCGCAGGTTCCATGGACTCGATCGTAACGCGTGAGTTCCGCTCCGGCGACGAAGCCGCGATATTGAGGCTCTACCGCGAGACTTTCGATACCGTTGTGAGCGAAGGCTACTGGCGCTGGAAATACCTCGACAACCCCTCAGGCAAGATCTACGTTGAACTGGCTTTCGATCGCGAACGCTGCGTAGGGCAGTACGCCATGCTGCCCATGTCGTTGAGCGTCGACGGCAAGCCTTGTGACGTCCTGGTCGCGCTCGATAATATGGTACATCCCGACTACCAGCGCCGCGGTATTCTGAAGCGCTGCGAGGCGGGCCTGGCCCGGCGCCGCCCGGGCGACATTCCCTACTATACGTTCCTGAACGAGAACTCCTTCCATATGTATGTGAAGCATTTCGGCTGGACATACATGGGCGAGCTTCCGGTGCTGCTGAAGCCTTTGGGCGTCGATTCGCTGGTCCGGCGCAGTCCTGCCTGGAAGCTCTTGCAGCCGTTCTTTGCGGCTTACCGTAAGCTGTATTCGTCGCGTACCGGCAGCATCGAAGCATGTCCGGTGGAGTGCTTCTCGGCCGCAGTGGAATCGCTGTGGCAGCGTGTCAAAGATTCTCCGGGTGTTACTTTTGACCGCTCATCGAAATGGCTGGATTGGCGTTTCGTCGCCGCTCCGGTCGACTACGATATCTTGGAACTTCGTCGCAGTGGCGAGTTGTGCGGATACGCGGTGGTCAGAGTCGAGGAAAAATTTGGCCTGAACATAGGGTGGATTCTGGACTTGTTGGTCGACGGATTGGGTGGCGAGGACCAAGCGGGACCGCCGCAGGGGCAGCGCTTCGGCGAGGCTTTGCTGGCGGTGGAGGAGCGGATGTCGGGCCGCTGTGATTTTCTCTCGCTGGTTGCACCTCGGGCCGGGCTGTCGAGATCTTGCCGCAGGGTGGGCTTTCGCCGCTTACCGTCGCGCTTGCTGCCCCATCAGTTTTATTTCTGTACGCGCGCAAACGTTGATAGCGCCGCGGCAGTTGTTGATCGTGAGCAGTGGTATTTTACCTGGTCGCTTCACGACGTTCTTTAGATTTTCTTCGCGGCTACTCGATGATGCCGCACTGGCCGAGCCAGCGCTCTACGATCAGGCGCCAGCTATAGTCTTTCTCGATCAGCTTGCGTCCGGCTTTGCCCATTGCATTGCGGCGCTCGGGATCGTCGGCAAGCTCGCGAATCGCCCGGGCCAGGGCCGGCGGGTCTTCGGGTGCCACCACGATACCGCAGCCGCTGTCTTCGATCAGTTCCGCACCTTCGGCATGCCCGGCATGAATCACCGGGACTTCGCAACTGAGCGAGGGGAAGATCTTGGCCAGGCGCATCTTTTTCGCAAGTTCCATGTCGCGCAGGCAGGCCAGCGAGGCATAGCTTATGGAATAGAGGAGGTCTCGCTCCTCATATCCGGAGTCGCCGAAGACCACGTTGTCGAGGCCTTCGCTTGCGGCCAATTCTTGCAACTCGGCTCGCACCGGTCCATGGCCGACCATCAGTATGACGATGTCGTCACGTTCTCGCAGGAGTTTCGCCGCGTGAATTACGGTGTCCAGGCCGTGATAGTAGGCATGAGTTCCCACATAGAGGAAAACCTTCTTGTCTGCCAGGCCCCAACGATCGATGAGTTCCGCGCTCGCCGGGCACGGACGTAGAAACTCGGTGTCGGCCCCGTTGGGCAGGAAGGTGAGCTGTTGTTCGGTGGCGCCACGCTCTTTGAAATGGGTTATGAAACGTTCGGTGACGGTGGAGACTTTCCAGGCCTGGCGTACGAAGAAGTTCTCGAGCCCAAGAGCGGCCTTCAGGAAGCCTCCATGTGAGATGAAGCCGAGTTGTTCGGCCCCGTCGACCTGGAGGTCGGGAACATTATAGATGTAAGGCACGCCGCGTAGCCATTTCATGGCTATCGGCACCACGCCCAGCGACAAGGGTTGTGATTCGACGAAGAGAAGGTCAGGGCGGCGTCCGAACAACACGGCGAACAGTGCCGTGGCCGTGAAGCTCAGATAGTTAAGAATTCTCGTAAGCGCCGACTTGCCGCTGCCCGCATAGATCCACACGTGGCGGACCGGAACGCCGTCGATTTCCTCGCGGACGCTGAACTTTCCACGGTAAGCGGGGAAAATCTCGCCTTTGGGGTAGTTGGGTAATGCGGTCAGAACCTCTACCTCTATACCGTGGCGCCGCAGTTCCTTGACCATACTGCGCAAGCGCAGTGGTGGCGCTCCCAACTCGGGGTGGTAATACTGAGTGAGGATGAGCCAGCGTTTAGGGGAGATGCTCACGCCCCACTCGTAGATAGCACGTGGTTTTGGCGCAAACGCCTTGGCCTTCGACCGCACAGTTCGTGCTTGCTGTGGGCTTTCCCGGGGCCGGCGTCTGTTTTTCAGCGGCAGCGGATTGATGCAGTAAGCGGGGCATCGAAAGTGACTGAGGGACTCGTATGGCAAGCCTGTGGAACAAGATAGAAAGAATGTCTCCGGTTGCCATGGCGTTTGTGGCCGCGTCGGTTGGGGCGGCGCTTTATGCGGGGACCTTGGGCCACGGTTTTGTATTCGACGACGGGGTCGAGATCGTCCGCAATAGCCACATCCGTTCTTTGAGCGGGGCGGCGGAGCTTCTCACGAGCACGGCATGGGCGGGCAGCGGCGAGGAAAACCATCTCTACCGTCCCTTGACCATGCTCAGCTACGCTTTTAACTACGCCGTTTCAGGCTTGAATCCCTGGAGCTACCATCTGGTCAACATCGCCCTGCACGCTGCGGTAAGCGCACTCGTGGTGGGCTTGGGGATCGCCTGGGGCCTGACGAGGAGCGCCGCTTTGGCGGCAGCCTTGCTCTTCGCCATTCATCCCGTCCACGTAGAGGCGGTCGCCAACGTGGCGGGCCGCAAAGAGTTGTTGTCGGCCTTGTTCGTGTTGCTGGCGCTCAGGGCCCACCGGCGCGCGGCCTTCGTATCTGCGTCCTTGTTGTATTTTCTGGCAATGTTGTCGAAGGAGACCGGCGCGGTGGCTTTGCCGCTGATGGCAGCGGAACAGTTTCTGCTTAGGCGCGGTTCAAGTGACACCGGAGACGGCGGGGAGGCCTCGTCCGAAGCGCGCTACCTACCCTACGCTGCCTATGGGGCTGTCTTAGCCGTATACATGT
>JAJRWY010000082.1 GCA_024276575.1 Candidatus Binatota bacterium | reverse complement strand
GTGCGTAACTACAAGCGGCTGCGCAAGCTCATCGATATGTGGATCGATTTGGCGACCGAACTCTCAGATCTGCGCCTTCGAGACAACGCTACTGAGCGCTGATCCCCGCCAGCTAGGACCGAGAACTACGCACTCTCCAGTATTACATAGTCTCCAAGCAGATCCGGTGTGAAGCTCGCAAGCGCCAAGGTTACATCCACGATGGCCGCCGAAGAGCCTGCGGGGGCATTCAGCACGCTCCATTGATACGAGGCCAGCGTATGTCCGTCGGGATCCGAGGACGCCGAAGCATCGAGCACCGCAGTGTGCAGCACGGGCAGACTGCGGTCGGCACCCGCATCGGCCAGCGGCGCTGTGTTTGTCGCCGTAACCGTCAATACTGCGCTGTCGTAACGTGGCGTGCCTTGCTCTGTGATTTCACCCGCGTGGCGTGGATACTCGTCGGTCACATCCAAGAACACCTGGAATACGCCGACATCGTGCAAGGTAAGTGACGGCGTCGGCGTCGATGGATTATCAAGGGTGGGACCATTGCCGGCCGGGTAGATCGGCTGGGACCAAGAAAAAGTCAGGAGCGCACCCTCGGGATCGTAGGATGCGCCGGCGTCGAGCCCAATCGTGCTGCCCACGATGGCCTCGAGGTCGGGGTCCACTTCAGCTCGACATTTCGGCAATTCGGGTTCGGTTTGCTGATCCACACTCAGACGTTGGCGGATCAGTCTCAAAAAGGAGTCCGTGAGTCGCCCCGGGTTTCTCGGAGGCTCTACGAACTGCGTTAGGCTTGATGCCGTCGAAACGTAATCGTGAAAGCTGATCGGGTTTAAAAGCCTTCCAACGCCCAAGCCCCGCTGTCGCGGGGCTTGGGCGTTATACATTCAGGAATTGATCGGTTGTAATACCCGCCTGCCTGAGAATCGCCCTCAACGTCCCTTCCGGCATATCGCCGGGATGATTGGGAATGGTGGTGTACTTGCCGGTGGTTGGATTGAACCAGATCTCATGACTCCCGGCAGCCTGACGGTCAAACTCGAATCCTAGCTTTTTGAGCTTCTTGACAATCTGTCGGTACTTGAATCCCGCCAGTTTGCCCATCAGGTGCCCAGAATCAGCGGGTAATCAAACGAGTCCTTGGCCGATGCCAGCTTGGCCTGTTGGTGCCGTTCGGCTTGGGCTTCCAGCAATTTTTTGGCGACATCGCGGGCAATCTCCAGCGTCTCGGTGATGGTGCGTCCCTGAGCCACTAGCCCCGGAATATCCTCACTGGTGGCCAGGTAAATGCCTTCCGGTAGTTTCTCGATATGTAAGTTCGCAATCTGTTCCATAAGGACCGCTCCGAATCAGGCCGCGCTGTTGCCCATCATATTCTCCAGCCGTTTTTTGGTCAGGAAGGCAATGATAAATTCCTTCACCAAGTGCTTATCCACCTCGTTTAGCTGCTCGACTTCTTTGAATTGCATCAATAACTCGCGATCTTCAAAGGTTGCCTTGGCGGCTTCGTCAGTACGCCCTTCCATTAGAAAATCACCGGAGACCCCAAGGGCTTGGGCTAACCGGGTCAATGTCTCGGCGGTCGGCTTGGACTGGCCACGTTCATAGCGGCCGATGTCGTTGCAATGCACGCCGACCTTTTTAGCCAATTCTGTGATTTTTCACAATCATGGACCCATCTGACGGGCGCATTTCTCACAAACATGTACCCACCCCGAGGCCCTGTTCAGGCACTCTCGTACCCATTGGATGGACGAGATGGCCTATCGGGAGCATGGTATGTGGGAGATTTTGGAGGTTCTGCGGCGCGTTCACGCCGGTGAAGGGCGGCGTTCGGTCGCGCGGGGTACTGGGCAGTCGCGCCAGGCGATCGCGCGCTACATCAAGCGTGGCCGCGCCCTAGGCTGGGAGCCGGGAGGGCCGACCGAGCCCGACGAGGCGCTGGCCACGCGCATTGCGATCGCACTGCGGCCAGGGCCTGGCACGGCGCCGAGCGGCACCAGCGAGATCAAGCTGCAGCAGCACCTGAAGCAGCTTCGCGGCTGGCTCGATCCGCCGCTTGGCCGTCCGCTAACACTGGCCAAGGTGCACATCTTGTTGAGAGCGTGCACGGTAATCTATGTACCTGTTTTCGTGATTGCTGCTGGGCGGGCATGATCTAGTCGGCGGCGATTTTGCGGTCCTTACGCTCGATGGCGTATGGTGCTGTCAGCGGGGATCGAAACCCGCGTAAATCTGTTGAAGAGCGCCGAGTAGCCTCAGATTTCTTCACCGGTCCAAGGGCTGTGCTGAGCGAAGGTGCCCGCCCCCGAGAGGGCCGTGTGCTGGCCACGGGTTGGCCGGGCCTGTAGCGATGTCAGTAGGCTGAAACGGCGAAGGCCCGAGGGACTGCAATCCCTCGGGCCTTCGGTGTGTTTGCGCTCAAGGCATCCACTCTCAAACAGAGAGACCACGATGCCTTGAGGATAGGTAAAAGGGGGTCTTCGTGGATTCGTGTGGGTGAGCATTCCGGGGTTTCGAGGATTTCGAATTTCTCAGATCGGCGGCAACATCATCGTGAGCACCTTGAGCCGCAGGTACTCCTCGTCTCGTAACCCGTACGCCCGCCGCTGCACGAC
>JAJRWY010000081.1 GCA_024276575.1 Candidatus Binatota bacterium | reverse complement strand
TGTTAGGTGGCTAAAACTAAAAGAAGAAGCTTCGAACGAGTGATCGTAACCGGCGCCGCCAGCGGAATCGGATTGTGTTTTGCCCGCCGTCTCAGCTCGGAATCCGCCGCGATGGGATTGTTGGACCTTGCCGGGGAACCGTTGTCGCGTGTTCATTCGGAACTCGAATCGGGGCCGGCTCGTGTTTGCATGCGTAGTAGTGATGTCAGTGATCGGCAAGCGTTGAACATTGCCTTCGAGGAGTTGATTTCCGAACTCGGGGGCCTCGACTTGCTACTGCATTGCGCGGGCATACTCGGCCCCGGCGCTTTCATCAAGCAAAGTCCGGAGGAGTTCGAGGCGGTGGTGAAGGTGGATCTTCTAGGTAGCGCCAACGTGGTGCGCGCCGGCTATCAAGCTATCAAGCAAAGTAAGGGAGCAATAGCGTGTATCGCATCTACCGCTGCTGTGCATGGCTGGCCTCGTATGAGCGCCTATTCTACTGCGAAGTTCGGGGTGGCCGGTTTCTGTGAGGCCGTGGCTACAGAACTTGCGCGCGACGGTGCGCTGTTGTGTACGGTTTTTCCCCTGCTCATAGATACGCCGATGCTTGCTGCCGCCGACCGTGCACCGATTCTGAAGCAAGGCAAGGCCATCTCCGCCGAAGTGGTGGTGGAGAAGACCTTGCGCGGCCTTCGAGACGGCAAGCGCAGAGTCTACGTTCCATCGTATGTACGGATACTCGCGGTGCTCCAAGCGCTTGCCCCCTCATTGCTCGACTACTACGGGGACCGCTTCGGCAACAGCGACGACTGACGGACAGGCCCTGGGGAAATCCCGTAGGAAACCAGGATTCTTAGTACCCATTATCATTCGCGAACCACAACAACGGTTCTTATAACGACCAAAAAAACTGATCACGTATGGTCCTCCGGGCTGCCACTTGAGCTACGGGCAGTCTAAGGGAAATCCCCAATAGGGAAATCCCCAATAGACCACAGTGTATAAGTCCTTGTACTTTCTCGGCTTCTTTCAACCATTAGACAACTGGCTCGACGGGATCGAGCGGGGGAACCTAGATATGATCATGCTTAGGATGTGCAAAAATAGGGGGGGAAATCAGCAACCACAGTGCCTCAGCGGCTTCGAGAACCGCTGGCAGCGTTTCTACAGAGAACCCTATTTCCGGCAGGCGATAAACCGTCACAAGGGCGTGCGCTTCACAGCTTTGCTCGGGATCTGTTCGATTATACTGGCTGCGGCACCGGCGTGGGCCTTCGATCTATACACGGATCCCGGTGGTAGCGACGTAGGCGACTGCAGGTCGGCTTCATGCCAGACCCTTGCGTATGCTTTGGGCCAAGCCTCAGCCGGCGACACCATCAACATTGCGGCCGGCACTTATGCCGAGGGTTGCCTGAGTCTTTCTCTCGATGGCCTTTCACTGCTAGGCGCGGATCAGGCGACTACCATAATCGACGGCAGTGCATGTGCGGGATCCAATTTCATCAACGTCAGCGGTCTCAACATTCGCATTGAAAACCTGACCATCGACGGCCAAGTTCCCCAGTACACGTCTTGGCCTCCGGCAAAGCCCTACTACGGCATAAACGCCAGCGGGCTCGGAGTTCCGCAGGGTTTGAGTATCGCTTCAGTCACGGTCCAAGAGTTCGGCAAGACCGGTTTTAACTTGAATGGGCCCGACACCGTCGATCTATCTTCGGTGACCGCCCGGGACAACGGCGGCGCCGGAATCTTCATGACCGACGTCCACAACATATCGTTGGCCGATATTACTACCACCAACAATCAGTGGGCCGGCGTGGTGGTTGCTACTTGGGGCCGCTACCATCCCCTGGGTGTTGGATCCGTAGTGTTTTCAGGCAGCAATGCAATCGGCGAGGCCAACGGCGATAACCACCAAGGCTTGCAGTTCGAGATGGGTAATTACAACGACAAAGCCAACCCGGCTCCCATAAGCTACAGCAGCAATCCTGCCGACGGAGCCGACGTCACTTTCGTGGCCGGTGAATTCACCCATGTTCTCGGCGGTCCGCAGGACGACGGAGACCCGGTAAGCAGCGACGGCTACCAACGCTTGCGCTTTTACGGATCGCAAGGCGATGCGGTAGCGGCGGCTCTCGCTGCCTACGAACCGGTGCTCAACCTCGCCGGTCCAGGGCATTTCCTGGATTCCGGCCGTTACTTACGAGTGCTTGCCGACGGGAGTTTTTATGTTCCCGATGGTCTGAGCATACAGGACGCCGTAGATGCGGCTGCATCGGGTGACACCGTCAACGTTGCCGCAGGCTCTTTCACCGAACAGGTTCGGATCACCAAGAGCTTGGTGTTGGGCGGAGCGGGCACGGGATTGTCGACTATCATCGCGCCGGCCAAAGCCCTGCGCGTGACCGAGGACGCCGATCATGGTTTCGGCTTGCGCACCTACGATTACTTAGTCGGAGTGTTCGGTAGCGGCACCGAGAACGTCGAGATCTCCGGCTTTACGCTCGATGGTAACTTTGACGCGAAAAGTAGCGGCCCCGGGACCTTCCGTTCCCAACAGCTCACGGTGTTCAACGCCTCGGCTAATCTCCACGACAATGAACTCTTGGATTGGCAGGATCCGGCTGCCTTCGGTGCCCAGGGCGTAGCTTCTCTGGTTGTCGGTAGTACTACCGTACAAACGGTGAGCATCAGCGACAATACGGTGAGTGGCTACCAGAAGGGCGGCATCGTTGCCTTCGGAACCGCTGCCGTGGACGTTACGATAGCACGAAATACCGTGGTCGGTGCCGGTCCAATCACTACTACCGCCCAAAACGGCATCCAGATCAGCAGCGGCGCCGTGGGCGTCATCGAAGACAATAACGTAAGCGGCAACAACTACACTCCTGCGAGTTGGTGTGCAGCCGGAATTCTCAACTACCTGAGTGATGGTATACGAGTGAGCGGCAACGTACTTTCCGACAATCTCTGCGACATGCTGCTGATGGGTAACGATTGCAGTTACCTGAACAACGAAGTGGCCTCATCGGCGGCGTGGCCCTTCTCGGTGCTTGGCGACCGTAACACAGTGAGCGGTAACTATGTGAATTCGGCGCCGGGCGAAGGTGTCTATGTGGACGGGATCGACAATGTGTTGACCTGTAATCGCCTGACCGGCAATGCTGCTGGCATTTACTTTGATTCCTATAGTACGGCCGGCACGCCCAATACCGCCACCGACAATGTCATTGTCGGAAACGGCGACGGTATCGATGCCTCGGCGGTCAGCGCCTTGCCGCTGGTCGACGGCAGCGCCAACTACTGGGGCTGTGTCGGAGGCGCCAACACCTTGGGCTGTGATACTGCGCTCGGTAATGTCGACGTTACCCCCTTTGCTGCCTCGGAGCCGCTGTGCGTTACCTGCGTAGGGGCGGGTGGCGACACTGATGGTGATCAAGTGTGCGATCCGGTCGACAACTGCGCGAGCGATGCAAACGCTTCCCAGACCGACGGCGACGCCGACGGAGCAGGCGACGTTTGCGATCCGTGCCCGGCGGATCCTGATGACGATGCAGATGCCGACGGGTTGTGCGCCGATGTCGACAACTGCCCGGTGGATGCCAACGCTGGCCAGTCCGATGTCGATGGCGACGGCGATGGTGACGTATGCGACGCGGACGACGGTCCTGCTACGCTTACCGTTACGTCGGTGTTTGCCAAGCCCGATAAGACCAAGAGCATCAAGAACATAGAAGGGCAGGTGAGAGTCAAAGGCTTGGTAGCCGACGGTTCCACCGGTGCGTGGCTGGCCAGTGATCTCATCGCTAGCGGCGATGTAGCGATGGTAGTGACGGCCGGGAGCTTCACCACGACAGTGCCGTTTCTCAATTGCCGCCAGGCAAACGCCAAGACGATCAAGTGCCGTGATAAGACTACCGACTCCAAGGCTACATTGCGTCTGATCACATTCGACGGAGTTACGGTGCCGGATTCGTTCAAGATCAAGATTCAGCGTAGGAAGATCGCAGACACCGACATGCCCAGCGGACCGGTGTTGGTCGAGCTTACCCAGCCTACGACGAGTATCGACCGCAACGATACTATATCTTCGTGTAGCGTCAGCGCCGGCAAGCTGCACTGTCGCGAATAGGCGAGATTTCCCGACGGTGTCGAAGCGTGGAGGCGTCATGGCGTCGCTTCCGCGCTTCGGTGCCGCTTTCGCTCGCCCTTTCTCCCGGGCGACGATAAGCGCGGCGTCCGGGCAATCGGGCGCCGCGTGACTTTCTCCGCTATTACTTTTAGCTTATCCCGTATCGGGCGGTTCGCAACGCGGCTGCGGACTTCCGCAACGGAGGCGGGGCATGAATCTGCGCTTTAGCGAAGAGGAAGAAGCATTCAGAAAAGAAGTCGCGCAATGGCTGGCCGACAAGCTCGAGGGGGAGTTTTCGGTGGTGCGGGGGCGTGGCGGCCCTGGCGATGAAGACGCGTTGTTTGATAAACGGCTCGCTTGGGAGCGTACGCTTGGCGAAGCTGGTTACAATTGCTTGGGTTGGCCGCAGCGCTACGGGGGGGCGGGCCTGAGCCTCAATCATCAAGTAATCTTTCACGAGGAGTACGCGCGGGCTGGTGGGCCGGGCAAACTGGGGCACATCGGCGAGGGGTTGATCGGCCCCACGATCATCGCCTTTGGCAGTGAAGAGCAGAAACAGCGTTTCCTTCCCGCGATCGCCAAGGTCGAGGAGTTGTGGTGCCAGGGCTACTCAGAGCCTAACGCCGGGTCCGATCTTGCCAACGTACAGACCAAAGCCCGGTTGGAAGACGGCGAGTGGATTATCGACGGCCAAAAGATCTGGACCTCCGGCGCGCACTGGTCGGATTGGTGCTTCGTGTTGTGCCGCAGTGAGTTCGGTTCTGGCGAACACAGCGAACACGGCGAACATAGTGGCGGCCCCCGTCGCAACGCAGAGCAAGAAAGCGGCGGCCGGGGCCGCGCCAATCATAAGGCGCTTTCCTACCTATTGCTGCCGATGAAGCAGGACGGAGTGGAGATTCGTCCGATCGTTCAGATGACGGGGGGTTCGGAGTTCTCGGAGGTGTTTTTCGATGGGGCGAGAACGGCTGCGGGGAACATTGTCGGACGGCGCGGCGAGGGCTGGAAGGTGGCTATGGGCACCCTCGCGTTTGAACGTGGCGCTTCGACTCTGGCCCAGCAGCTCAGTTTCCAGAACGAACTCGACCAAGTGATTGCGATGGCCAAGAGCAACGGATCGGCCTCCGATCCGGTAATGCGCCAGCGTCTGGCGGATGCCTGGATAGGCCTGCGAATCATGCGCTTCAACTCGCTACGTATGTTGAGCAATGCGGATAACGCAGAACTTAGCCGCGAGGCGATGATTACCAAGCTTTACTGGGCGACATGGCATCGCAGTCTAGGCAAGCTTGCGATGGACGTGCTCGGCGCGGAATCGGAGATCGCCGCCGGCGAGCCTTACGAGCTTACAGCGTTGCAGCGCCTGTACTTGTTTACGCGGTCGGACACGATCTATGCGGGCTCCAATCAGATTCAGCGCAACATAATCGGCGAGCGTGCTCTGGGCTTGCCGCGAGAACCTCGTGTCGTATAGCGCAGTGGCGCGGCGGTGCCGGGGAAGCCACTGCATAGCAAGCAAGCGGGCCAGGGCGGCTCGCCGGGAAGCTGTACTGCGGCGGTCAAGCAGGGGTTGGTCTAGTGGCGAATACTGAAATCAGGACTCCACAATGTCCCGAAGCAAGGGATCTTCTCGGTGGCAAGACTGTCTTGGTCACGGCGGCGGCGGGGACCGGCATCGGCTTCGCTGTTGCCAAGCGTTGTCTCGAAGAGGGCGCAACGGTGATGATCAGCGACATCCACGAGCGGCGTTTGGGCGAAGCCGTTGAAGCTTTGTCCGAACGCGGCACAGGAAGGGTCTCGGGGCGGCTTTGCAACGTAACCGAAGAGGAGCAGGTGCAGGCTCTGGCCGATGCCGCGGCAGCGGAAATGGGGCGTATCGACGTGTTGGTCAACAACGCGGGCTTGGGAGGTTTCGCGAAGCTTGTGGATATGACCGACGCACAGTGGAATGCGGTCATCAACGTGAGCCTCACCGGCACTTTTCGTATGACGCGCGCCGTGCTTCGCCGGATGTCGGCACAGGGGTCGGGAGTGATTGTGAACAACGCTTCGGTGCTGGGCTGGCGCGCGCAAGCCGGGCAAGCGCATTACGCTGCTTCGAAGGCGGGAGTGATGGCGCTTACTAGGTGTGCCGCGATCGAAGCGGCCGAGTACAATGTCCGCGTAAATGCGGTGTCGCCGAGCTTGGCCATGCATGAGTTCTTGTCGAAAGTAACCCCCGGCGGATTACTTGAAGAGCTGACCGCTCGCGAAGCCATGGGGCGGGCGGCCGAGCCTTGGGAAGTTGCCAACGTTATCGTATTTCTGGCCAGCGACTATTCTTCTTACATGACCGGTGAGGTCGTATCAGTGAGCAGCCAACATCCTTGAAACGAGAAGATAGAGTGTCCGTACAGACCCGGCGGGCGGTCAAGCGCGAGTGTGAGGTCTTGATCATCGGCTCCGGTATAGCCGGCGCTGCGCTGGCTTATTTCCTCACCGAGTGCGGTGTGGATGATGTCATAGTCGTCGAGCGCGAGGCGCAGGCGGCATATCATGCCAGCGGACGCAGTGCGGCTTCTTTGGTCGAGCTGGATATCAACCCGGTGATTCAGCGTTTGAAGATGCTCGGCGGGAACTTTCTTCGTGATCCGCAGCACGGGTTCAGCGAGTATCCGATCGTCGATCGTGCCGGTGTCGTCATGCTTTTTCAGCAGCCGCGTTGGAGTGAGCTAGACGCCGAAGCGGAGAGCCTGCGCGCCGAAGGTTTGGCGCTGGAGTTGCTCACTCCTGCCCGCGCGGCGGAACTCTTTGAAGGACGGCTGGACGCGGGTGCGTTTGACGGAGCGGCTTGGCTCGAAGACGGAGGCTACATCGACGTTCATGCGCTGCTATCCGGATACATTTCCGGCGCTCGCGCGGCGGGTGCGGAGTTTCGTTATAACAGCGAAGTAGAATCACTGCTGTGCTCCGGCGGGCGCTGTAGCGGCGTTTCGTGTGTGGGCGAGACCATTGCTGCGCGGTGGGTGGTCAATGCAGCCGGCGCTTGGGCCGGTGAGATTGCGGCCATGGCGGGAGCTACGCCGATAAGATTCTCTGCCAAACGCCGTTGCATCGCTACCTTTAGGCCGCCGCCGGGAGTTGACCCACGGCGTTGGCCCATGCTGTGGAGCGATCCCCATCGCTTTTACTTTCGATCCGATTCTTCCGGCGTGTGGTTCTGTCCCATGGACGAAGAAGAGATGGAGGCCGGCGACCCGCATCCCGACGATCTTGCGATTGCCGCCGGGCTCGACCGGCTTTCTCGTGTGTTTCCCAGCCTCGTACCCCGCACTTTGGGGCGTAGCTGGGCCGGCTTGCGTACTTTCTCGCCCGACGGGGTTCCGGTAGTCGGTGAAGATCCGGGCTTGCCGGGATTTTTCTGGTTGGCCGGGCAGGGCGGATGCGGTATCGAGACCAGTCCGGTCTTGGGGCGCGTCGCCGCGGAGTTACTGAGCTGCGGGGAAAGCTCGCTTTTCGAAACGTCACGGCTTCGTCCCCATCGTTTCTTGCCTACCCGAACTCGACTGACAGGGGCATGACTCGAGGTCGTCAACCCCAGCGGTCCTGGCTATGCTGCTCGCTCCAGCTTCGTGCACGTCCGCTTACGGTGGTGGAATCGCTGCCGCGTGCTTCCTCGAGCCAAAGCGGGTGATGGTGTTCGGCGTCTTCCTCGGTCATCTTTCCACTGAACATCGCTAGGTTGATCGGGTAGACGTCGGGATGTCCTACCACATAGAACAAGTGGAAGACCAAGATTGCCAGACTTGCCAGCCACGCTTCAAACAGGTGTATGACCTCGCTGACTTTGGTGGCCCAGTAGGGAAGGAGATTGCTGGCCTCGACGGGGAACCACAGCACCAGTCCGGTCAGTGCCATTACGATGGTTCCCCAAACCAGCGCCCAGTATTCCATCTTGGCGGGGTAGTCATACTTGCCGGCCGGGAGGGGATGATCGATCAGGCCGAGATGAAAACGCAGATTGTCGATCATTTCGCGCAGATCCTTGGCACGTGGCCAGATGCGGGCGAGTTCGGCCCGGCCGTAGGCGGTCAATAGACTCCACATCACATGGTAGATACTGATCGCAATCATAATCACCGCTGCACTGCGGTGTATCGTGCGGCGCAGGTCTTCGCTCATGCCGAGCTTCGAGAGTCCGCGGCTCCACCATATATCGGGATAAGCAAGTGCGAAGCCGGTCAGCGCCAAGCAGCAGAAGCTCAATACGAGAAGCCCGTGCTGCAGAGTTTGGGAGGTTGAGAAGCGCCTTACTCGTGGACCCGCGCGCTCACGCCGTGCCTTACGCCGGATGTAGTGAGTCACGATGATCGCGTTGTGAAGCAACATGGAGCCGATTACGACGATGATCAGCACCCAATAGATGGTGGTGACCCAAGCGACGATAAGCGATCCTGTCCCGCTCCTGGCCTCGGGATCGAAATGGACGGGGTTTTTGACGAAGGCCTCGCCCGCACCCGGGTGACAGGATCCACAGGTTTCGGCCAGATTTGCCGCCGCTACTTTGGACCGCGGATCGTCTGATGGATAGATGGCGTGGA
The DNA here is from genome assembly GCA_024276575.1 of Candidatus Binatota bacterium. GTDB lineage: Bacteria > Desulfobacterota > Binatia > UBA1149 > CAITLU01 > JAJRWY01. The sequence goes on along the minus strand of JAJRWY010000081.1, from coordinate 21,468 downwards.
TGCCATGGCAGCTAGAGCAGTCGGCTACTGCCACTGCGCCGCGCTTTAGTGCGAGCCCGTGGTAGCTGGCCTGGTAGCTGGCCACGCGTTCGGGGTTCGGGCCGTATTCGCCCACCAGCGCTTCGCTGGCATGACAGGCAGGGCAGGTGCTTCTGACCATCCGTGAGCGCAACTGGGATTCGGAATCGGACGAGAGATGCTTGATGCTATGAGTTCCGTGACAGTCCGCACAAGTGGGCGCGGCCGAAACGCCTTTTGCGAAGGCCGTGCCGTGCACCGACTCGAGATAGTGTTCGGTTTGTTCAGGATGGCACTGGCCGCAGGTCTTGGGCAGATTAAACGGGTTTATGCGTGAGTTGGGATCATTGCCACGCACCAAGAGATGGCTCCCGTGGCAACTCGTGCACACGGCCGCCGTCGATTCTCCGTTCCCATTAGCGAGTCCGTGTACGCTTTGTTTGAAGTTGTCGAAAGGTGCCGTACTCAGTCCTTCCGCGGTTACCATGGCCAGGTCTCCGTGGCAGGCGCCGCAAGTACTGGGGATGTTGCGGAAGTACACGCGGCTTTGTTCGTCGTCCACCGAGCGTGTGTCGTGGAGGCCGTGACAAGCTGCGCAAGGATCTCCGCGCGGCCACACGGAATCTTCGCCGTGGGTATCTATGTAGTGCTTGTGTAGACTGAGAGCGAATCGCTCGGCGGCGTCTTCATGACATTCACCGCAGTCTTCGCGGCCGGCATTGTCGTGGGGGTAATCATCCACGCCGAAGTGGCAGTTGTCGCAACCCATGTCTCCATGGACCGACGCCTCCCAAGCCTGCCGGTCCACGGCGTATCGTCCGTCGTCTTCGACCGCGGCGCCATCGGCACCGTGGCAGTCGAAGCAATCGTCGTCGGCCGCCCCCGAAGGGACGGCCGGCCAGAGACTCATACTGATAATAAAAGCCGCAACGAATAGTGAAGCCGGTCCCGTGCGTCCAAGCATGAGTCTCCCCCTTTCCCTTAGTCCCCGGGTTGCTGAGGACTTTCGGTCCTGCGCTCGTTCACCGAACGCAGGACCACATCGTTTACATCGCTCCAGCGTCGAGATCGGCGGCCTCCTCGGATTCAGATTGTTCGGGGAGTTCGCTGATCAAAGTGCGAGAACTCAATTCTGTGAGAATAGTGCGGGCAGCTTCGATGTTGTGCATGGGGCCGACGCGTCGCAGTACTTTTAGTACTTTTCTAGACTCCGCGTCGGCTCCGGAGCTGGCTTGCCGGAGCAGGTCAGTTATCTCCGCAGACCACTGTTCGAGCATGGCTCCGTACTCTTCGTCTTCGTGACAGTCTGTGCACGCGGCGGCAACGGCGGGGATGCTGAGCGGTTGAGAGAGATCGTGGCAGTCCTCGCACTCGACCATGCCGTCCATGGCATCATACTCGATGCCGAAGCTTTGAAACTCTTCTGTCTCGCCGGCGAAGAACTGTACTTGGTCGTGGTGGCATCCCTCGCAAGTCGGCTTGGGTGCCGGTCCTCCATCATGGCACTTGTCGCAGCGCAAGTCCGCATGCTTGCCTTTGAGGTCTATGGGATGGATGAAATCTCCAGCCCTTATCAGTGCCGATTCGCTGTCACCCCCTTCCGGTGTGAGAAAGGTATGGCAGGTTCCGCATGCGTGGCTTATCGGCCTCCCGTTATCCTCCACGTGGTCTCCGGCATGACAGCGGAAGCAGCCTGGAAAATTCTTGTGGCCGATGTTGTTCGGGTATGTCTTCCAAGTGATGTTCATTTCCGGGAAGGAGATCAGGCTGTACATACGCCTTCCGGCAGCGATCAAGCGCTCCAATGCCGGCCGTTTGGTTTTGACCAGATCCGGATAGTTGATCAGGTAGAAATCCTCTATTGCAGTGGCTACCGCATGTGAGCCTTCCTCTTTGGTAGGATATTGTTTGGAAACCGCGTTGACCAATTCGCGCTTCGCATAGGGGAAAGTCACAAGCTCCGGGTCGGCCATCAAGGCCTGGTCGGCGGCACGCCAGGGTTCGCGGAATATGTGGGTGGCGCGATTGTGGCACGACATACAATCCATCAGCCGGATTTCACCATCCGGCGGTGGATCACTCGACCGTAATCCGTCGGAGCGAAAAATGCGCTGGGCATTGGTCATTTGATCGGTAGCCCTTACCCACGGGATCTCCTGCAAATCTTCGTCCGTAGCGATGAACTCTATGGTGTGGCCGAGCGCCATGTGCCAGTGGACGCCTCCCGGTGGCCCCGTGGTGGGATCGTTGCCGCCGGTTTTTACGAGCATCCGGATGGGCCGCAGAGTATTTTTATCGTCAGCAGAGAAATGATTGATGGTGACCAACTGGTCTCCATAGAATTTCTGAGGCCAATGGCAACGCTCGCAGGTTTCACGTGCCGGCCGGAGTTCCTTGATCGCCGATGGTATCGGGCGCGGATACGAGTTGCGGGCGACCGCTATGACTTGGCGTATGCCGGAGATCTTGGACTTCACGTACCAACTTGCCCCACGCCCTATGTGGCAAGTCGCGCACTCGACGCGCGAGTGGGGTGATTGCTTGTGCGCTAGGTACTGCGATTCCATTACGGTGTGGCAAACCTGTCCGCAAAACTCGTTGGAGTCCGTGTAGTGGTAACCTTGATAACTCATGAACGCGACGAAAGGTGTCGCCAAAGCCACCGCCGCACCTATGCCGATCAAGGCCTTCCTATGTCCCTCCTTGCGAAGGTCTATGTGGGGATAATACTCTACCAACGCTCCCTTTCCCGCCCGTACGACGGTGCGTAGGCGTGTGAGTATCAGCCCGAGCAATGCAATGGAGGAGCCGATTATCAGTATGACCGGCAAGATCAGGAAGGTGAACAGGCCTAAGTACGGGTTGGGGTTTGGGGTGATCAACTCGATGAACAAGAATGTGAATATCGACAACCCCGACAACAGCGCTAGGGCGCTGCCTATGTAAGTCAGGGTGTTGCGCCACAGTGGACGTGACTGTGGGCCTGATCCGTTGGCGCCGTTACCGTTACCGTTGCGGTTGTTTGCGACACCGGGGGTATTGATCGTGTCTTTTGATTCTTCTTTAGGGTTACTTTCCATGGGGTCCTACTTGGCCGGCATTATTCAGGAAACCTCTGCTGTGAGCCTCATCGCCTGTAATTTCGGCGCGTGCTCGTCGGCCCGCTACGCTGGCTCGCGGCCCTCGACGTAGTGTCACTGCGCCTGCGGGCATCGACGCTGCGCTTGGAACGATCTCACGGGTGCTTGCGACTCTCGCGACGAGATTCCATGAATAATGCCGGCTAGATTTCGCGAAAACCGTGTTTCGCGTATCAGCATGCGGTTCGAAGCTGCGGCCGAGTACGCGGTCTGTGTCGCTGCAAGGCTCGCAGCGACACAGACCGCGCCGGATTGCCCGGGTTCGTTTCATCGCAGTTCCGGCTCGATGGGTATATCCGGCGAGTGAGATTACGTAGTCAACCAAAGCTTCTATCTCGTCGGGGCTCAGTTTGTCGGCGAAACCTTTTTTCTTGAGCTTGTCGCTACCCTCCTCCTTGATTCCGTTGGTAAGTGATTCAATCATTCGTCCACGATCCATTGCGGCTTTGACTTCGGGATCGAGGAAACTTCGAATTCCCTTCTTCTGTCCGATCTTGGTCTCGGCTTTGCCGTCTTCGCCGTGGCAAATCGCGCATTTTTTCTTGAATAGCTCCGCGGTGTCGGCCTGGGCCGTCGTACCGGTCGAGATCAACAGACCTAGGGCGGTGGCCGTAGCCAGTATGATTGTCGTGTTCTTCATTTCATCTAACCTCCGGGTTGGTAAAAGTGGCGGCCGCGGGTGGCGGCGCCGTGCTGGGATCATGGTGATGCTTGTTTCGTGATTCCGCGTTCACTCCTTGCTCAAGTTCCGTTTTCGACCGGGTTGTTGCTTGTCTAAACACGCGCGTTGACTCCCCACTCAGCGATAGCCGAAAAGTACGGCATAGATGATCAGTCCGATCAACATCAGGCCTATGGCCAGGGCTATGAAACCAAATGTTTTGAAACCTCTCTCAACGTTTTCCGGATAGGCGTCGGCGAGGTGTTGTTCCAACTGCCCCGATTCCACGAGCTCCTCGTATTCGCGGGGCTTGTCGTACTGGAACTCGTCCAGCGCTACGCGGCCGGTGAAGATTACCGGATCGATGGGGAACTTGTCGGGCCTGAAATGGGTGTTGAAGAAATGGATGGTGAAGATGAAGCCCACCGCCAACAATGCTTCATCGCTGTGGATGATGGTTGCAACGTTGACGGCCTTACCTGGCAAGAAATAAGTGAAGAACTCAGGGAACCAAAGAATCCAACCGGTGGCGCCGATCACGATGACCCCCCAGAATACTGCGAAATAATCGAACTTCTCCCAGTAAGTATAGCGGCCGTAGCGAGGGCGGTCTCCTAGCCCGAAAAACCACTTTATCGAGTCTCTGAACTCGAGGATGTCGCGCCGGTTGAACAGTATCGAGTTCGGGCCGGTGATTATTTGCCATAGCGTCTGCCGGGACTCGCGCTTGAAGCGAAATACGTCACGCAAGTGTACTGCGATTACGATGAACAAGGTAATGCCGCCCAGGCGGTGGAGAACGCCCATGGTCTCGAATCCGCCGAGAGCCCACGATATCCACTGCGCCCAGACGGCATATGAAAACTTCAGTGTCATCCCCGTTAGCGCCAAGGTGAAGAAACTGATCATCATGGTGATGTGCAGTACTCGCTGAGTGCTGCTGAAACGCTTGTAGAGCTTGGTCGCAGGTGCGGCGACGGCGGCTTTGTGGACTCGCCATTCTTCCCGGCTTATCCACAGACGGATCAGCCAGGCCACGGTGTGAAAGACGAAGAAGGTCAGCGTGCCGACCAAGAGTGCAGTCATTCCCCAAAACGACCAGTAGATCCACGGGTACTTCTTGACGTCGTGATGGGTTGAATGGGTCAGGTAGCCGGCAAAGCGGCGATGCGCGCCCGGGTGGCACTTGGCGCAGGTGCTTACGACGTTGTCTCGACTGAGAGTCGAGGCGGGATCGGTGGGGGGCAGTATGTTGTGAGTGCCGTGGCAGTCGTGGCATTTGGCCACACGTGAGGCACCGAGCCGGGATACCTTCCCGTGGAAAGTATCGAAGAAGGTTTTGGCCTCTTGCTCATGGCACTGCCCGCACTGGTTCATCATACGCAGCCGGAAGTCCGCCAAGTCTGTGCGACTGATCTTGTGCGAGGTATGGCAGCGTTCACAGGTGGGTAGGTCCTTTTCAGAATCGCCGACCCTGGGCCAATGGATGCTGGTCTTGAAGACTTCTTCGATTCCGAAGTGGCACTTGCCGCAGGTGCCGGCGACATTGGCAGAGTTCACTGATGATTCGGGATCCTCCGGCGGTTTTTCGCTATGCGCCCCATGGCAGTCGGCACAAGTGGGTGTGACCAGCAAGCCGCTTTGCAGTAGCCCCTTGCCGTGAATGCTGTCGGTGTAGCTCTCCACGATATTCATGGCTTTGCCGTTGAGTTCGTCTATACGGATGGCGGCTTTGGCGCCTTCTCGGTGGCATTTGGCGCAAAGGTCGGGGACATTGCGTGCGAAGGTGGGAGAACTCGGGAAGGTTCGACTCAGCGTAGCGTGTTTATCGTGACAGTCGAGACAGCTCGGTGCGTCGGGGTCTCCCTCGGCGAGCAAAGTTCCGTGTACACTATGCTTGAACTCCTGGACTTCCGAGGCGTGGCAGATCGCGCAGTCAACCTTCGACTTGATGGTTTCACAGCCCCGCTCTTCAGACAGCGGGCTGACTTCAGTGTGGCACTGCGCGCAGGCGGTATTCCCGTGGGTTGAAGCTAGGTAGGCTTCCTCGTCCACATACAGGGAGCGGAACTCTCCGCTGCTATCGCTGCCGAGATTCTTGTCGCCGTGGCATTTGAGGCAGTCCTTGTTTGCTTGCCCGGCGGGGTAGTACACGTTTCGTATCTCGTGAGGCGAATGACAGTCGACGCAGGCGGGAATTCGGTTCGGATCTTCCTTCCACAGCCGGCCTTCGATGATCTTGCGGTGGACTCTCTCGATGCTGCTGTGGCAGTTCGAACAAGTCCTGGCGACGTTATCCCGGTGTATGCTGGAGCGCGGATCGGTGTGAGGCAGTATGTCGTGGGAAGTGTGGCAGGAGGTACAGACGGCGGTGACTTTCAGCCCTTGTTTAAAGAGGCCCACGCCGTGAATACTCTGCGAGTAGTTCGACAGTATGTGGTCTTGATGAATCTCATGGGTCAAAGAGACTTCGGTACCTTCGTGATGGCACTTACCACAGAGCAAAGGGATGTTGGTGGCGGTGATGGCAGATCGTGGATCGCTGCTGGGCAGTATGTCGTGGGTGCCGTGGCAATCCTTGCATTTAGGCGCCAGCTCGTCCCCCCGTTCTGCCGCTTGTCCGTGAAGGCTTCGACGATGCGATCGAGCCTGGCGCACGTGGCAGCCGCCGCAGTCTACCGGATCGGGCGTGTCGTGGACGTCCTCCGGATCTTCGACATCGGCCAGCGATTCGTGGCAATCGATGCAATCGAAATCCGAGTGCGCGATTTCGCTCAACAGCTCTGCATCTTGAAAAGTCGAGATTGTCGTATCGAGCGCTGCCGAGGCCTCTTCGAAAGGATCGTCATGGCACATGAGGCAGTCGTCGTTGCTTTGGGCGTAGAGTCCGGCCGCAGTCATGAACATGAAGGCCGTCGACAAGGCGGCGACCCATAAAAATCGCACGCCGCCGGATATTCCATTTGCCGGTCGCGTGCTCGAAGAACTCAACATAGACGATCTCGGTGTGAGTGTGCTTGGCCGCACTTCGCCCCTTATGCTTTGGGGGTCTGCCGGTGTGGGGCTCCGGCGTAACGGCGATCGGGTAGTTTACGTAGCCCCCTCAGACGATTCTTTCTTCCCCTGTTGCAACTCCGCCTCCGTTTGGCGTCTGCAGTGAAGAAAAAATATCGTTGGCTTCCCGGCTGCGGACTTCATTTCGCCGCCACTTTCAAAAACGGGAAGCGCCACTGACACTGCAATAAACGTGCTACTGAAAACCGGGCATTAGGGTCCGTAAATCTACTGTGCTGCCCGTGAGCTTGGGCGCAATGTTGGCAGAGGAAAATGACCTAGAAACGAAGGCTTGTGCCGCGCCTTGTCATCTGCGGCTAAATACCTGGAAAACAAGTGTGAACTGCTTCACGCTCGCATAGGCATAATCGCTTATGCGTAGCAGAAGCTCGAGTTCGGGCATCCTACAAGTGAGAGGCCGAGGTCTCGTTTTTTCCCAGCTTCGGGGAGCGGGGCGGACAGCACGGACGTTTTTAGGACGGACTTATTGCAGCGGATAGTAGCGGCTTATGGTATCGACTACACAGGCTGGGCGTTCCTTGCCCTCAATCTCAACGGTGATGCGGATTACGGCCTGCACCCCGTCTTTGACGTCGTCGGCTCTAAGCAGTTCCGCATTCCCCCTGATTCGCGAGCCCACGATGACCGGGGCCGGAAAGCGTACTTTATCGGTGCCGTAGTTGACACCCATGCGAATACCCCGAACCTCCACGATTTGCGGAAGGAAGAGATTGACCATCGACAAGGTGAGATAGCCGTGGGCAATGCAGGCACCGAAAGGCCCGTCTTTGGCCCGCTCGGGATCAACGTGGATCCATTGCCGGTCACCAGTGGCCTCGGCGAATAAATCTATACGCTCTTGGGTGATCTCGATCCAGTCGCTGTGTCCGAGTTGGCGTCCTGCTGCGTCCTTTAGTTCATCCGGTGAGTTGAAGATCGTCGCCATGCCGGGTCCCTCACTCCTCGTCGCGCTTTCGCGTGTTCTTGGCGGCGTCGAGAAACGCCGGTTTTTCTCCGCCCCCATGGAGCACAATGGCCGCGCCGCTTATATAGGACGACATCGGCGAGCACAGAAAGAGGCACAAATCGCCGACGTCACGGGATTCGCCGAGCCGCTCGAGCGGAACCGTTGCAGCGACGGCGGCGATACCTTTGCGGTCACCGTAATGCAGTTCCGCCTGCTCGGTTCTTATCATGCCGGCGGCGATCGCGTTCACACGGACTTTCGGCGCCCATTCCACCGCCAACGATTGGGTGAGATTGATCAGACCGGCCTTGGCCGCGCCGTAGGCGGCGGTACCGGGGGAAGGGCGCAAACCGCTGACGCTGGCAATGTTGATGATAGTTCCGCCACGGTCCTGCGTTTGCATTACTGCGTTGGCTTGCTGGGCAAAGTTCAGGGGGGCGATCAGATTCAAGCGTATGATTGCTTCCGAGAAACGTGGCGATGCCGTGGCTGCCTCGGCCGGAGGCGCTCCTCCGGCGTTATTGATGAGCACGTCGAGCTTCCCGAATCGTTCGAGGCTCACCCCCACGACTTTTTCTATTTGTTCGACCTCGCGCACATCGGCCTGGACGAACAAAGCTTCCCTGCCGCGCGTTGCGGGCAGGGCCTGCGGCGGTTTGCGTCCGCAAACTACGACATCGGCGCCGGCTTCCAGGAATCGCAGGCTTATTCCCCGGCCGATTCCACGCGTGCCACCGGTGACGATTACGCTCTTTCCTTTCATCTCGCTTCCCATGCCGGGGCCTGTAGGTGTTCGCTTTTCAAGGCTCTTATCGTTGCCGGCCGGCATTTATCTACAAACCTATACGCTGGGCCAACAGTTCGCGATGATAGGCAGCGTCGCCAAGAAAGGTCTCGGTGGATTTGGCGCGCTTGAAGTACAAGTGGACATCGTATTCCCAGGTGAAGCCGACACCGCCGTGGATCTGCAGGGCCTCGGCTGCACAGCGAAAGAAGGCATCGGAGCAGTAAGCTTTGGCCAGGGACGCAAGTACGGGGATCTCCGTATCGTTCTCGGAGGCCGCCCACCCCGCGTAGTATGCGGCCGAGCGTGCGGACTCGACGGCCACCATCATGTCCGCACACTTGTGCTTGATGGCTTGGAAAGATCCTATCTGCCGCCCGAACTGCACCCGTTCCTTCGCGTACTGAACCGACATTTCCAGGCAGCGTTCAGCCCCTCCGACCTGCTCCGCTGCCAGCGCGATGGCGGCGAGATCCAGTGTCCGGCTAAGTGCGCTCCAGCCCCCACCTTCTTCGCCCATCAACGCCGTCGACGCTACTCTGACTCGGTCCAGTGTGATTTCGGCTTGCCGGCGGGTCCTGTCCATGGTTGGCAGGTGTTTTCTCTTCAATCCTTCGCTCGTTGCAGGAAGCACGAAGAGGCTAATGCCTTCATCTCCGCTGCTGCCTTCGCTTCGTGCCGCTAGCACCAGCAACTCGGCCGAGGCGCCGTCGGGCACGTAGGTCTTGGTTCCCTCCAATATGAAATCGCTGCCGTCCCGCCGTGCGATGCATTGCACGGCATCCGAATCCCAGCGGCCGTTGGCTTCGGTATAGGCAAGCGTCGCGGTCGTTTGCCCGCTGGCTATGCGGGCAAGATGCTCTTGCTTTTGCTCTTCGTTGCCGGCTGAAAGGATCGCGTTTGCGCCTAGACATACGGTCGAGAAATAGGGCGAGCAAAGCAGCGCCGCGCCGGTTTCTTCGAGAAGCGCGACCAACTCGACGTAGCCCAACCCGATGCCGCCGTAGGCTTCCGGTATGATCACTGAAGGCCAGCCCAGTTCGACTGCGATGCGCTGCCACAACTGTGCGTCGTAACCCGATTCACTTTCCATCGCCTTTCTGACCGCTTGCGAGGAGCTGTGGTCTTTGAGGAAGCTGCGTGCCGACTTGCGCAATTCCTCCTGTTCGGCGTTGAAACTGAAGTCCACGGCGCCGCTTAGCTCCCGTAGACTTTCTGCGGCTCCATGGCTCGCTCGAGCAGGCCGGTGACCGCTTCGCCTATCTCGGCCGCATCCCAGCGTGCACCCTTGTCGATCTCGGGCCCTTGGCGCCAGCCGTCGGCAATACTGAGTCTGCCGCCGGCCACCTCGAACACCCGGCCACTTATTTCGCGTGACTCCGTGCTTCCCAACCACACCACCAGCGGGGCGATGTTGTCCGGCCCCATTTCATCGAAACCGCTCTCCGGTTTGGCCATGGTTTCGGCGAAGACGGCTTCGGTCATGCGCGTACGGGCTGCGGGCGCGATCGCGTTGGCGGTCACGCCGTAGCGGCGTAGCTCGACGGCCTGTACCAGCGTGAGTGCGGCTATTCCTGCTTTCGCGGCGGAGTAAGCGGCTTGGCCTACGCTGCCTTGCAGGCCCGCACCGGAACTCGTGTTGATGATGCGTGCGTCTACTTGCTCTCCGGCTTTGGACTGTGCCCGCCAATACGAGCAAGCGTGGCGGCTGGTACAGAAGTGTCCTTTCATGTGTACACGGATCACCGCGTCCCATTCGTCTTCTGAGGTGCTCACGAACATGCGGTCGCGGAGAAAGCCGGCATTGTTTACGACCACATCCAGGCGCCCGAAGCTGTCGAGTGCGGTTTTGACCAATGCGCCGCTTTGCTCCCAGTCGGCTACGTCGGCCCCGTTGGCCACAGCTTGGCCGCCCATCGCACGTATCTCTTCCACCACCTCCCCGGCGGGGCCGCTCGATCCACCGCTGCCGTCGAGTTCTGCGCCAAGGTCGTTGACCACGACCTTGGCACCCTGCCGGGCGAACTCCAGGGCATGCTCACGGCCTATGCCGCGGCCCGCGCCGGTTACTATGACAACTCTGCCTTCACATATTCCGTCCATGGCACTACCCCCTCCATCAACCGAGCCGTTCGATTATCGTGACGTTGGCCTGGCCACCGCCTTCGCACATGGTCTGCAGGCCGTAACGTCCTTGCCGCCGCTCGAGTTCGTATAGCAACGTGGTCATGAGGCGCGCTCCTGTTGCGCCCAGCGGATGACCCAAAGAGATAGCACCGCCGTTGACGTTTACCTTGTCCGGATCGGCGCCGGTGTCCTTCTGCCAGGCCAGAACTACCGAGGCGAAGGCCTCATTGATTTCCACCAGATCGATGTCCGTGAGCTTCATACCACTGCGTGAGAGCGCGTATTCGGTAGCGGGAATCGGCGCCGTCAACATCCAGATCGGATCGGCGCCGCGTACGCTGATGTGATGGATGCGTGCCCGCGGCTTCAGGCCGTGCACCTTGACCGCTTTTTCCGAGGCCACCAGTATCGCCGCGGACGCGTCGGAAATCTGGCTGGCTACTGCTGCGGTGAGCCTCCCACCTTCCTCCAGCGTCTTTAGTTCGGCCATTTTCTCCAGCGTGGTTCCGCGGCGAGGCCCTTCGTCGTGGCTAACATCGCCGAGCGCAACGATTTCACGTTCGAAACGTCCTTCGTCGATCGCTTCGATCGCACGGCGGTGGCTTTCGAGCGCGAAACGTTCCATGTCTTCGCGCGTGCAGTCCCATTTTTCGGCGATCATCTCTGCAGCGCGGAACTGGGAGACCTCCTGGGTTCCGTAGCGCTCCACCCAGCCCTTGGAGCCTGAGAAGGGGTCGGTGAAACCGAACTGTTCCGCGCAAGTCATGGCCGAGGCGATCGGTATCATGCTCATGTTTTGTACGCCGCCGGCGATTATCAGATCGTTGGTCCCGCTCATTACCGCCTGGGTCGCGAAATGAAGCGCCTGCTGCGACGAACCGCATTGCCGGTCGATGGTAGTGCCGGGTACTTCTTCGGGCAGACCAGCGGCCAGCCAGCAGCTTCGTGCGATATCTCCGGCTTGCGGCCCGATGGTGTCTACGCAGCCAAAGAACACGTCTTCTACCGAAGCGGCGTCGATGTCGTTACGCTCGATCAATGCCTTGAGCACATGCGCCCCGAGATCAGCGGGATGAACTTCGCTGAGACCACCACGCCTCTTGCCGACCGGGCTTCGGACCGCGTCTACAATGTACGCTTCTGCCATTTCATATCTCCTTTGCCGTCGTGACAGTCACTACTAGTCTTCTCTAGCCTGCCCTTTTCATGGAATCTCGTCGCCAGAGCCGCAAGCGCCCGCGAGACCGGCCGAAGCGTAGCTGCGGCGTAGTGATATTGTGCTGCGGGCAGTGAGCCCGCTAGCCGGCTCAGCGGGCTCACGAGCATGGGCCGAGATCGCACATGCTGGGCGTTGTTGCGACGAACTTTCACGAATTGCCATGGTCAACGCTTGACCACTACCGAGGAGCCGTGGCCGAATAATCCTTGGTTGGCGCTTACCCCGGCGGTGGCCCCCTCTACTTGCCTACCCGTGGCGCTGCTCTGCAATTGCCAGGTCAACTCGCATACTTGCGCTATCGCTTGAGCGGGTATCGCCTCGCCGAAACACGACAAGCCGCCGCTTGGGTTTACGGGTATACGGCCCCCGACGGCGGTATCGCCATCGCGCAAAAGTTTCTCGGCGTCCCCGGCTGCGCACAGCCCGATGTTTTCATACCAGTCGAGTTCCAGAGCTGAAGACAGGTCGTAGACTTCGGCCAAGCTCATGTCCTCGGGTCCCATGCCCGCTTCTTCGTACGCGGCCGCAGCTATCGAGTCTCTGAAGCCGACTTCGGGAGCGTCGACGACGGCGGCGGAGTCAGTGGACAGGTTCGGCATTTCGATTACGGTGCTTGGGTAGTTCGGCGTAATAGTGGAGATGCCCGCAATCTTTATCGGATCGCTGCAATGTTTGCGGGCGAAATCCATGCTCGACAAAACCAGGGCCGCACCACCGTCGCTGGTGGCGCAGATCTCCAGCAGGCGTAAAGGGTCGGAGACCATGGGCGAGGCCAGAACTTCCTCCTCGCTGACTTCCTTGCGGTAGCGGGCATTGGGGTTGTTCAGGCCATGGCGCGCGTTCTTTACTTTTACGCGGGCGAAGTCGCTTTCAGTTGCCCCGTAAACATCCATCCTGCGCCGCGCGTAAAGGCCGAAGTAAATGGGGTTGGTCGCGCCCACCAAACGAAAGCGTTGCCAGTCGGGATCATCCGGCCGGTCTCCCCCTACGGGCGCAAAAAAACCTTTCGGGGCGGCATCGGCCCCCACCACCAGCGCCACGTCACAGAGTCCTGCGAGTATTTGCGTGCGCGCAGCGTTGATCGCCTGGGTTCCGGAGGCACATGCGCCGTAGGAACTGGCTACCCGCACGCCGGTCCACCCCAGGGCTTGCGCAAAAGTGGCGCCGGCCACGAAACCCGGGTAGCCGTTACGTATGGTGTCGCCTCCAGAGATGAACTGGATATCTTTCAACTCCAGTCCCGCATCGGCAAGAGCCTGCCTGGCGGCCTTGACCCCGTACTCCACGAAACTTTTGCCCCACTTGCCCCAGGGGTGCATGCCGACTCCGAGAATCGCTACTTCAGATGCCATCTCTTAGTTCTCCTGTACGGCACCGGCCGGCTGCCATTTCCATATCGTGTAGCTGCTGTCCTCATCGCTGAACAGTTCGGCCGATACCAACGACATCTCCATGCCGACACGCAGTTCTTCGATGGCAACGCCGGGGACCACTTGGCCGAGCACCACCATCTTCTCTTTTTCCAGTTCTACCGCCGCGACGATATAAGGGACGAAGGGGTCTCCGGCGACATAGGGAGCAGGGGGCTTGTAGCAACTGTTCGTGAATGACCACAGTTTGCCTCTAGTGCTCAACGGCGTGTGCTCGAAGTCGCTTCCGCTGCATGCCGGGTTCTTGCAGTAGAACGTTTCCGGGGGGAAGGAGACCGCGCCACAACTCTTGCAGCGGCTACCCAGCAAGTAAGCCTTCCCGCCGCTGCCTTCGAACCAGCCCTCGATTGCCGGTTGTTCGCTCTTGCTTGTCGTCATAGTAAAGCTCCTCCGTAGGCCTCATCCGGGCGGACACTCAAAACCCTGGAACATTCGATCCAGCCCCCCGGGCACGCGCTGAGTTGCCGCAAGTTTGTCACTCTCGTGGCAAACTTTCATGAATAATCCGGGCTAAACACTAAATCCGAAACTCGGTGCCGCTTCGCCGCCGAGCAAGGCGGCCGCAATGCGGGCCTGATGCACCCTGCTGGCGCCCCAGGTCTTGTCCAGCGCCCAGGCGCGTTTCATCCAGATCTGTAAATCGACTTCCCATGTGTAACCGATCGCACCGTGTACCTGTAGCGCGGTCTTGGCTGCTGCGGTTGCCGCTTCGCAGGCGGCGATCTTCGCGTGCGAAACCGCCACCGATCGTTCGGCGGCTTCCGTGGCTACGCAGAACGCCGCCCGTGCGACCACGGGGCGCGCAAACTCTACGCGCACCGCCACGTTGGCCAGTTGATGCTTGACCGCTTGAAAGCTGCCGATGGCTTTGCCGAATTGCTCACGCTCGCAGGCATAGGCGACCGCCATGTCGGTAAGCCGCGTGGCAACACCTAGTTGCTGGGCCGCAACCGCGAGCGCTGCTCGGTTCAGCATATCGTCGGATAGGCTCCGGCCCTGCTGTCCCGCGGCCACCCGGCTCCCCACAGCCGGGGTCCATCGAAGCTTGAACAGCTTGCGGCAAGGGTCGCTGCTTTCTTGCAACTCCGCTTCGATTTGATCGCGCTTGAGCAGGTGAATCTCATCACCCCGAGAGAGCAGGACGAAATCGGCGATGTGGGCGTCGCTTACGAAAGGGTTGATCTCGTGGCTGGGTGTAACGATTGCGCTGCCCTGCGCAATCGCGCTCAAAATCGATTGCGCCTCTGCGCAATCATTGAGTGAAGCGAGCAACGGTGCGGCCACGGCAGCAGTCTCGGCGAAAGGTTCCGGCAGAGCTGCGCGGCCGCATTCTTCGAGCAGCAATACCATGTCGACTTCGTTCATGCCGAGGCCGCCCCGGGTTTCGGGAACCTGGAGCCCCAAGGCACCCAACTCGGCAAGTCCGGCCCATAGCTGCTGCGAACGCCCGCTCTCGGTTTCCCAACTCTTGCGGACATAAACAGCGTCGCATTGCTTCGATAGAAAACTGCGCAAGCTTTATTGAAACAAGAGTTGATCTTCGGTGAATCTGAAATCCATGAGTGGTCCGGGCTAAGCCCTGGGCAGGCCGAGCAAGCGCTCGGCGATGACGTTGCGTTGTATCTCGTTGGTGCCCGCATAGATCGGGCCCGCCATCGAAAACAAGAAACCGCCGAGCCAGCCGTCCACATCGCCGGCTTCCGGCGCAGTGGGTAAGATTTCGGCCCGCGCATCGAGGATGCTGAGCGCGGTCTCGTGCATGTGCACGTCGAGTTCCGACCAGAAAATCTTGTTCAAGCTGGATTCGGCGCCGATGCTGCCGCCGGCTATCAACTGCGAGGCCGTCTTGTAGGTATTTAGGCAGTAGGCTTCAGCATCCATCCAGGCCTTCAACACCGCGTTGCGAACCGAGTCGTCTACTTCGGCGGCATGGCGTTTGTACAGCTCCAGCAGCCGCTTCGCGGTGGCTTGAAAACGCGCGGGACTGCGCAGCATCAGGCCACGTTCGAAGCCGGCGGTGGCCATCGCGACTTTCCAGCCTTGATTCTCCTCGCCGAGGCGGTTGGCAAGCGGGACTTCGACGTCGTCGAAGAATACTTCGGCAAATCCGGTTTCGCCGTCCAGTTGCGCGATGGGACGGACGGTTATTCCTTTGGCGTTGAGCGGAACCAGGATGAAGGTGAGACCGCGATGGCGCTGCGAATCAGGATCCGTGCGGAATATGCCGAATAGCCAGTCTGCGAAGGCGGCGCGTGAACACCAAGTTTTTTGCCCGTTTATTATGTAGCTGCCGCCTTGCTTGCGCGCGCTAGCCCGGATCGCAGCCATGTCGCTTCCGGCGTTGGGCTCCGACCAGCCCTGGGCCCAGACTTCGCGGCTAGACGCCATCGGCGGCAAGTAACGGGCCTTTTGTTCCTCGGTTCCGAAATCCATCAGCGTGGGGCCGAGCAGGAATATTCCGTTCTGGTTCACGCGGCCCGGCGCACCGGCCCGGAAATACTCTTCTTCGAAGATCAGCCACTCGATCAAATTGGCGCCGCGCCCGCCGTACTTGCGCGGCCACGGAACCATGGCCCAGCGGCCCTCGTTCAGCGTTTGCTCCCAGCGGCGATGGGCTTCGAATCCATCAGCGGTATCCATCGAGGGGAGGGGAGTTTTCGGAACGTTGGTTTCCAGCCAAGCCCGCGCCTCTTGTCTAAAAGCTTCTTATGCGGGACTGAAAGTAAGATCCATGTTCTTTAGCCTTCAAATTCCGCGTCGCGCTTTTCTACGAAAGCGTCGCGCGCTTCTTGGGAGTCGGGTGAGGTGTAAAGCTCCAGCGTGAAGCCTTGCTCGAAACGATAGCTCTTGTTGACGTCGAGTAACTCGATACCGTTGAGAGATTCTTTGGCCAGACGCACCGCCTTGGGACTCTTCGAGGCTATCGACTCGGCGATCGCTCGCGCCGCCCCGGGCAATCCGTCACGGCTGACCACGGATTCCAAGGCGCCGAGCCGATAGGCGTCGGCCGCCGTGATCGGCTGGCCGGTAAGCAGCATCTTGCGCACTTTCTGTATCGGGAACATGCGTAGCAAATGGGAAGCGGCACCGAGCGCTCCGCGATCGATTTCAGGAAGCCCGAAAGTCGCGTCTTCGCTTGCCACTATGATGTCTGAGGATCCAACGATGCCGATGCCGCCTCCGAGTACGAAACCGTGAACAGCGGAGATGACCGGGATCGGACAATCATGGATGGCGGCGAAGGTGTCATAACAGCCTTTGTTGACTGCGGTGATCAAGCTGCCGTCCTTGGCCAGTTCCTTGATGTCGACGCCTGCGCAAAAACCGCGTCCGGCCGCAGAGATGACGATGACGTTGGCCTCAGGGTTTTCTCCCAGCGCTTTTACGTCTGCGGCCAGCGCCGCCCAGCCCTTGCTGTCGAAGGCATTTACCGGCGGGTGGTCGAGCACCAAGTCGGCGACGCCGCCGCTCAGCGTGATCCTTGCTGGACTGTCGTTACTGCTTGTCACTTGCTTTCTTCGCCTCCGTGTCGTTCGAGCCGCGCCAGCGTTTGTCCGGCTTGCTCGATGATGCGCGAGATGAGTTCTTCGCAACTCGGCCGGTCTTCGATCAGGCCGGCGACCTTCCCGCTTGGCAGCACGCCTTCACGAGGACTGCCGTGCACCATCGCTTTCTGGATGAGTATCGGCGCGTTGGCCGCCATCATGGTTTGTGCACGAGTCAGGCCGTCGGCTGCCCCCATACGTATCGCCGAGCGCAGCAGATCGGGGATCTTTGCGCCCGTCATCTTGCGATAGGCCAGCCCGTTACGAAGCGCTTCGATCAACATTCCCAGCGTGCTCTTGGCTTCGAGCTTACGTACCAACTCGTTGACGATGACTCGCTGAGGCATACCGTCCACGCGCGTGGTTATCTCGATGTCGTTGACCGATGCTTTGAAGTAGCAATCGAGGGTCTGCTCCGGCACCGGGCTTTCCTTGGTCAGCAGGAAGCGTGTGCCCATGGCGATGCCGTCGGCGCCTATGGCCAGAGCCGACACCAATCCGCGTCCGTCGCGATAACCGCCGGCCGCTGCTACCGGAACCTCGACCGCGTCCACTACGGCCGGCAGTAACAGAGAGGTCGGCACCGATCCGGTATGCCCGCCGCCTTCACCGCCCTGCACGATGATAACGTCGGCACCCAGCTTTACGGCTTTGACCGCGTGCCGGGCCGTACCGACCGTGGGCACGCACACTACGTCCGCATCCTTCAGTTTTTCGATGAAAAGCGGATTGGGCGAGCGGCTGTAGCTCGCAGCCTTGACCCCGCACTCGACGATGGCGTCAACGATGTCAGCGGCGCCGGGCTGCTCCATCAAGAAATTTACCCCGAAAGGCTCATCGGTGAGTTGCTGAGTCTTCTCGATGGCACGCCGGGCCTCTTCGGGGCGCATTACCGCGCAAGCCAGAAAACCCATGGCTCCAGCCTCGGCGCTGGCAGCGACCAATTCAGGTGTGGCGATCCACCCCATAGCTGTTTGAATTATCGGGTAACGAACGCCGAGAATCTCGCAAAGCCGGGTTTGCAATGCAGACGCCGCCGACATCAGTTCTTGAACACTCCGGCTCGCAGGTTGTGCGGATCGAGCCTTTCGGAAATGATTTGAAGCTGCCCGGCCGTGGGAATGGGAGTCTGTGCTACTTCCGCGTCACGAGCCAAGCGGAAGGGAGTGAGCTTTTCGACCTCCTCCACGCTTACTCCGGGGTGCAGCGAGCGTAGCCGCATGCAGTGATTCGGACCCTCGAAATCGATGACCGCAAGGTTGGTGATGACCCGGCGCAGGTCCATGAAGTCGCGATTCACACCCGGTTGCCATCGTGTGTCGTAGTAGCCGACACCGGAAGCCATATCGACTCGTTCGACGAAAACTCGGGGCCCGTGGTTAGGCACGAAGTAGCTACAGGCATGGTTGATGGTGTTTCCGGGGATGCCGCGCACCCCGAGAAGTTGCACTTTGGGCCGGGCGGCATCTCCGATGAAGCTGATATTGCAGTGGCCGAAACGGTCGATTTGCGTCGGCGAGGTCATGGCGTGGCGCCGGCCACTCCATAAAGTGTCGAAGACGCGGAAGAAGGGCATCCAGCCCTCGACTTTGAGTTCGTAGTCTCCCCGCGGCCCTACGGGCGCCGGTTCGGCCAGCAACAGCGATTCGGAATCCGTCATCATCAAATCGGGATTGAAAGTCAGCATGGCCAGACCGGCGCCGAGTCGGGGAATCAGACCCATGCCCGAGGCGATAATTTCGCCGTCGTTGCGCCAGGCTTCCGCTGCGGCGACGATGCAAAGCTCGGCTAGGCTGTAGGCTTGCTGCTCGCTCATGGCGTCTTCCTCAAAACCGCCGGTTTCAAAATACCGGCGCGGCGATCGAGTCGATTCGCCCGCTTCCACCTACCGCTTCGAGGTAGGCCGCGTCGTCTACATCGACGAAGTTCTTGCGATAAGCCTGCCACGAGCCTTCGTCTTTGGCGCCCGCGTAAACTTTGAGATGTTCTAAATCGATGCCGTAGGCCGGGACGCAGGAAGTAGGGTGCGCGCCGTAAGGCGCTTCGACCACGGCATCGACCAAAGCTCTATGAAGATGCATACTGTGAACGCAGCCCGCCTCGAGCATCTCGCTACTCTCCACCACGCGTTCGCAACTCAGGTAGCGCCGCTCGGCGGCCCCGCAAAACAGTTCGTCAAAGTAGGGGTCGGGTCCGAGCACTTGCGCATTGCCGCGCTCATCCGCTTGGTCGGCATGCACCAGCGCGGCGTCGAGTTTCAAGGCCGGCATCGCCAACAGGCGCTCACCGTCATCATAAGGAGAATCTACGGTCCTCAACTCCGGGTTCAAACGCTCAACGTCGCAGGCCAGGCCCGCGCGAATCGGCAAGAACGGTAGCCGGTACATCGCTGCTCTCAGCCCCCATTGCAGCATGCCTTCGTCCACTTCCATCACCTCGATGTCGCCGCGTTGCCGCGCCGCGCGGAAGTGGGGGTCCAGCGGTATGAGATCCAGGGAGACGAAACCGAAGACCAATTTGCGGACTTTGCCGGCCGCGCACAACAAGCCGACATCGGGGCCTCCGTAGGAAACCAGGGTGAGATCCTCGAGCGGCGAACGCAGGATCTCGCGGACCAAGGCCATGGGCTTGCGCCGGGCACCCCAGCCACCAATGCCGATGGTCATGCCGTTTTCAAGTTCGGCGACCACCTCTGCTGCTTTACGCCGCTTGTCCATTCCCGCACCCCTTGCTTGACAGCAGTCCCCGTCGGCCCGCCCGGCGCTTTGGCCACGATTGCGGCTTTTTCAGCCGAAACTCCGGGTCCGCAGAACAAAACTGTAACACGTTCTATTACTGAGGCGCACAGTTTTCGCAAAGCCTCGCGCGCAATTCGACCTTGGCTGCATTGTTCATGAAGCTTCGCTGCGAGCGGCAAGCGCCCGCCATCTAGCCCGTTGGTTAGGTGTGGAACTCGTTGTGGTGTATGTTTGCTCTATTGCAGATAGGTTCACCGCTTAGTAGCATGACAACTGAACACCCCGACGCTTGCGCTGGGGTGGGATTTTCGCTCGGCTTTCGGGCACTTGTAGGGGGATTGTCGTTTTCTACTGTTTTTGGTTGTGCAGCATTGTCTGGGTTTTTGTGCAGACCGACGGTGGATGGTTGTCTGAGAGGGCGGGGGATCGATTTTACTGAATGAAGGCGCGCACCTAGTGGCAATAAGAAGCGGAAACTCGATCACGCATGAAGCGCGGTTACGGCTTGGTCCTTGGACCGGGCGCGGTGGCCCCGTCAAGGTGAAGGGGCGGGCGGCGAAAAAGCGGACTGTGTGCATGAGAATGGCGATTTCACTGCTCTCGGTGCTGTCCATCGTGGTTGTGAGTGCGTGTTCGACGGCGCCGAAGGTGCCGGCTTACCAACCCACGGTGATGGAACCGATGGGCGCGGTTTCGCCGCCGTCGGTGCCGCCGATGTATCGTATCAATTACGGTGACTCGCTTGCGGTGCGCTTTCTGTACCACGGTGAACTGAACACCCAGCCACGTGTGAGGCCGGACGGGCAGATGACCGTGCCGGGCTTGGGTGATTTCTACGTTGCGGGGATGACTACCAACGAGGTTGAACGCGACATTCTGCGCCGGGCGTCCATCACTCATCGGAATCCCGTGGTCTCGGTGCTGATCAAAGAATACACGACGCATGTCGTGTATGTTGGTGGACAGGTAAGGAAGCCGGGATTCGTGGAAGTGAGGCCTGGGCTGACGACTTTGCGGGCGGTCTATGAACGTGGCGGTTTCACCCGGGTAGCACGGCTCGACAGTGTGATTCATATCGCGTGGAACGAGGACGGCGAGTATTCGGCCGAGAAGGTCAACCTCGAGGGCGTGCTGCAGTCTGGGCTTACCGCTGAGGATGTAGTTCTCGGTCCCAACGATGTTGTGTACGTGCCAACCACTTGGGTGGCCGATGCGGGTATTTGGGTAGAGCAGTGGCTCATTGACCTGATACCGGTTCGTGAGCCCAACACCGGCTTCGCGAACTGGGATCCGCCGAGGTAGCCAGGTTTTCGTGTCATCGACCAGCGGTTGGCCGGACCGTTAGTATCTCCGCTGCCGTTCACCGTCTGTAAGTTCATCGCGGTCAGCGTCAAGTTATCGCCGTTGATCGACAGGTTGGCAAGAAGCGCGTCGATCACTTCCCGACGAGTCTTGAGTAGCGCGCAGCTATCCGTACAGAGAATCTCCACATTCTGCCGAGCGCCTTTTAAAGCACCGCAAGCACGTCGCTGGCGAGCATTTACAGGACACTGACCGTGCTTGGGGTATCACAAGACGTTTCAATGTCAGCGATACTAGGGTGCCCCATTTTCAGGGTCGGTCGGCACGGCCGTGGCCGTGCGTCCTAGCCCGCATTATTCATGAAACCTCTGCTACGAGCCTCAATCGCCCGCAATCTCGGCCCGTGCTCGCTTTTCGGCCCTCGACGTACTGTTAGTACGCCTGCGGGCCTCATCGCTGCGCTTGGGCCGATCTCACGGGCGC
>JAJRWY010000001.1 GCA_024276575.1 Candidatus Binatota bacterium | reverse complement strand
CAACGCGAGGGCCAACTGATCGGCCATCGTCCGGAGCAGCTCCGCATCGTCTCCGCTGTGGTATCCCCCGGCACGCTTGGGTCCGGCAGCCAAAAAGCCGACCATGCGGTTCTCGAGACGCATGGGGACTATCAGTTGTTCGGATGCGGCGGCTTCACTCGCATCCGTCTCAGTCACCGACGTTGACTTCCGCTCACGGATACCGCCAACGTCCGAGTTCCTGTTAGAAGACGATGCTCCGACAGAATACGAATATTGCTCCGCCCGAACAGGCCTTCCGAACGGAACTTCTAAAGCAGAAGAAGCATCTATCAGATGGTCTTGGTAAGAAACCAGCACGTCTTTATCGCCGATTTCGTCTATAAGACGAGAAAAGAGCGCGAGGCTGAGTTCTCTGACATCAAGCTTCTTGTCTCCCTCGGATCCACCGGACAATGACGCACACCTGACAATGGGGGCGTCCTTCAAAAACAGGTAAATATCCGCATTTTCCGGCTGCACCGTCTCGTCGATTAGTTCGAGTGCGACTCTAGCCAGATTGTTAAAGTCAAGAATCGCACTGAAACGCCGTCCCGCCGCACGAACCACATCTCGATAGTCGTAACGACGGCGGTCGTAAACGCGATCGACCAAGGCCTGTATACGTTCGCGGCTGGGATTGAACGCCAAGAGAAGCACTAGAACAAAGACGCCCGTACTTACCCGCCTCCCCGCTCCAGTCATGTCCTCGAACAGATATTCGAAGAAAGCTATACCGAGGGCGTAACACCCGAGAACCACGGCGCTCAATAAGGCGTAAGCCAGAGTTCGCTTTATTACTCTGTCGACATCGAAAAGGTCGTGTTTGGCGATTGCATAGCCGAGACCAAGGGGAAAAATAACGAAAGATGATGTCAGTAGATTAAAAGGCAACGAAGCAACCCCAGCATAGAAGGCAGTGAGCGCAAGCGCGGGAAGAAAGGCAGCGCATACCGAAAGAAGCACTACCTTACTGCGCTGGCGGACCGCATGGTCACGGGTAGCCCTGAAATGCCGCGCAAAAAAGACTACGGCGGCGGCCACGCTGGTAGCCATATAAAGAGCAAGTAGTAGGTCGAATCGGAGAAGAGCTTCTCGATTGCTAAAAAAGAAAAGGTTGGATGATAAGCCGAGAGCCACCGAAATCATCAGCCCACAGATCAGTGCAGGCGTTTCAAAACGATGGCGGGACCGATGTAACGGGAAGTAACTAAGAACTGTAAACGCAGCGGTAGGCGCCAGACCAGCAACGAAAAAGTACGGAACTCTAAAAATGTAGGGCCCAAACATGTCAATCGACATTGCTAGAAGAAGACCTAAACTAATCGCGAAAAAGAAAAGAGCCGACGACTCCGGCGCCCGTGGCTTGAGATATATAATCACGATACCGAGCGCTAGAAGCGCAACCGCATCGAACAAATAGAGCCCCTGGCTCAGTAAGTAATCACTAACTTCGAACCGCTCGACGGGTACGCGGACAGTATAATGTTGCCCGTTTTGTTCCGCCTCGTATACGACTACGTCACCGACTCGTTTGCCGGCAAGGACCTCTCGAAGATCTTCAGCACGAGTCAAATCTCGGCCGTCGGCACTCAGCAACCACGAGTGGTACCTCAGCCCCGAACTGATTCCAGACCATGAACTGTCTCCGATGGCAGGAACGAAGAGATTCTCCCACACCATGAAGCCCGGGAAAGGTTTGCCGATCCCCAGCAGTGAGTTGAATCCGCAGACTGATGTTATGACCAACGCGGCGACGCTCGCTACCACGTAGGCGAGCCCGGGTGCAAGAAGCTGCTGTCTAAGACTTACGCGAGCGCTTGTCATCTAAGTGCCGCAGACATCATACAATGAGCCGGCAGCGACTTACACAGGAAGGAACCGTAAGGATCATCCCTGGACAAACCTCCCGCACTTTGGCAAGTAGCCGCCACGCCAGCGCGGCGCAACAAGCCGAAACAATGCTCAACGGCCCCGGAACAGTGTCCACAACAGCAGCAACGGACGGCAATTGCTCTCCCCCCCGGACACAACTTTTATCAAAGACACAGCTTGTACGAACCGTCCAGACCAGCGTCGAAGGGGCACCGTCAGCCAAGAGAACCGCGATTGCGAATGATCAGCGGAGGATGCTACAACGCAGCCCTCTTCGTCCTTCACGACAAGGCAAGTACCCGGTAAACCCGTCATCGCCAATCGCGAGATACAGGACTACCCCCCCTGTGACACCGCCGGAAAGGCTGTCAAGCAGATGACCACCGGAGGCCCTCAGTGAAGCCCGGTAGGCGCCGCTCCCCATCGAACGGATATTTGCCAAACGCACAGAACGTATACTGCCGTCTATATCGCTATACGCATAGTCTGGGTTTAACACTCCATTACGCTCGAGCACCCCCGGAAGATTCACCCAATAATGGACGACATCTCCTGACAACACGCCCAGTTGCACGCTTTCTCTATCGGGTTCCAGCGTCTGCCCTGCAGCGGTCGTAAATTTCAGCCGTCGCACCCTCAACACATCGTTTCTCGATCCCTCACGAAGCTTGATAGAAACCCTAGCTTTCTCTATAGCTCGTCTGAATCTGGCCTTCCATTGCGGACACTCCGCACACCCCTCGGTGTCGGAATCAAGCACACAGGTACCGTCACAACAGTTGCCTTCTCCAGCCGCATCGCTGTCATACTGGCTCGGGTTTATCACCAGCCGACAGTTATCGTCACAAGGAACTCCGGCGAGGAGATCGGCGCGAGTGCAAGGACGGTCGCCATTAATACCACTACCGTCACCATCATCAGGGATACCGTCACGATCACTATCCACGGATGATCCCCGCCTTACAACCGCTTGCCTGAGAAGCCGCATCGCGGTCGTCGGTGCTCGTGCCCCTGCAAAACGCAGAGCGCGAGCAGTCAAGGTCGGTTCGGACACCGACAGCGACGCCGAGACCCCGGCTGAGGAAGCATCAAGAGTAATCGCCACGCCCGTTGCACCGCCAAGTTCGACCGATTCAATGAACGGATCCCCGTCGACGTCAGGATCGACAATGGCCAAGCCGTCGGTAGCCTGCAATTTCACGAGAATACGCCCTCCGTTGATATCGGCTACGTTTCCGAGAATGTCTACGGGTAGCAACCGTAGTCGCATCACACTGCTACCGGGAAGGCTCAGGTCATCGGCAGGCGTGACCAACACGCGCGTGCTCCCGTCGCTCGACGGCGCCGGACGTATGAGCATGCGCGAACTTGCCTGGAATCCCGAGTAGTCAATCTCTTGAAAAAGTCGAGCGCCGACCGGTGGACCACTCACAGAAATAAACTGATCGGTCGTGGGTTCATCGCCGGCTACCGACAAAGCAAACGGGCTTCCCAGTACGGGATGATCTGGAGCCGGAAGAAAGAAGTCCTGTGGATCAAACTGAATCATGTTGCGCCCGTAGGGATTTGGAGGGTTGGGATCATTAAGACGAATGATCTCACCGGGCGACAATGGCGGAAAAAACGGCCACGCCGTGAAGATCGGCGTGCCATCCGACCAGATTATGCTCAAGTCGCTGCCGGTATAGGCGCCCCCCGTAAGCTTCACCACCAATCCGCCCATACTTGCCGGAGCCGCAACTTGTATTCCCACCGAGGAAACGAAGCGGCCATCCCAGAGCGGGCCTACCTGGCGGCCTACATGAGCAAACGCCTCCTGCTTTTCAACTTCGTTGTCCGCGCTTCCATCCGCGTTGCTGACACCGATCACCCCGTCACCGTCCAAGTCCGCGAATGCGTAAACGGCGCAGGCTCGATCATCGAGTTCCACTCCGCTGAGTACCGATCCATACGCGCTCGCACCGGGACCATCCGTAAGCATGAGCGTAAACGGCACCTCCACACCTTGTCCGGTACTTCCGCCTCCAGCCGTAAAACTGAGCAAGCTACTTCCGCCCTGGCCTGCCGGCGGCGGCACTTCGGACGATAATGAGAGATCGCCCACTCTTACCGCAAGGTCCACATCCCCACTGACCGATGGATCGATACTAGGCTCACCGTCGGTCCACAGACCATTCACACCGGTCGACGGTAGAATCAGCGGGAGGCCGGGCATTAGCGGCAAATACCCTGTATCCGGATCACAGACGTCACCAGCCAATACTGCATAGGGTGCCGTAGTGCACACGCCCTGAGCGTTCGCACTACTCGCACCGAGCAACAGGACTGCCGCCAGTAAGGCTGTAAGAGACAACTCAATAAGATTACAAATTACTCTGCCTGAACTCATCGCCGTCTACTCCTTAGCTCTGCTAGAACTGTGTGGACACGGTGTTACTGAGAAAGGCCGATTGATACTCGCCATCCTGCACCAGGTACATGAGCACCGACACTGCCCCGGGCGAAAACGACGGCGGAAGCGAGAGCTGCAGCCGATGGGCCCTGAAAGTAAGCACCTCTGCATCTGGATCACCAGCACCAGAAGCCTCGAGCGCTGGAAGCTCTGAAGCGTCGAGACCGTCACCAAGCCCCGAGAATGTTCCGCTCTCCGCATCACCTATCAACGGGTAACGAACGAAATGGTCCCCTTGATACACCAGCGCATTGAGCGACAAGCCAAGTTCCACCTGCATGATATTGTCGAACTCCCAGATCCCAACCATGTCCATAACCGCACCGTCGGGAGCCGGCCTTACCGTAGCTTCGCCCACCGCAAGAAAGTTTATGCATGAGGCGGCAGGCGCATACCTCGCGAAAGCGGTGCTCAACACTAGGGTCAGAGCGACAAGCAATAGTGTGCGCGCCTGGGTGCTCCCGCACTCGGACCTAAATTTTACACAACAGCTTCTTCTGCGTTTCATGTCATTCCCGCCTGTAGGGCCGTTAAGGAAAGCCCTTCTTTCAACCACGATCGGCTTCTCGTTATCTCAGTCAGCGATCTGGAGTACCAAGCGATACCCCTACGCTTCTCGCAATTTCGATGTTTCCGTTTCCGCACGTCCAACCTTTCTTCACGCGGCCACAAGGCCATACCATGCAGCCACTGACAGCTACGGCCGCTTAGGACACGACACCGGCCCCCATGGAACCGGTATCCTTGCTCGACACTGTAGCGAGAGTGAAAACACCGATGCATGCGGATCACTTAACGGTCATTCAAATTGTTCAGGAACACCACGAGACATGCCTCATGCGCATAGACGACAAGAGTCCGCCGTACGCCGGCTTCTGCCCCTCATATTACGGATTCCCAAGCCCCGGATAGAAACGTGGAACAGTTGATCCGGATGGGAAGCAGCGACTTAACGACCGTTCAAAAGAAATTATAAACTAGCGCACAAGTAGGATGCAGCTTAGTCGCGATTCAGAACTACTTGCAAGAGATCCAACCTACCCGATCGGAAACCGGCTTCGCAGTAGGCGAGATAGTACCGCCACATGCGTATAAAACGTTCGTCAAAGCCTAACGACCGCACGGTCGGCAACGCTCGTTCGAAACGCCGCCGCCAATGCGACAGCGTAGCCGCATAATGCGACCCGAGTGCATAATCCGCGCACCAGTTCAAATTACACTCACGGACCAGACTCCGCAGCACGCTACGACTCGGCAACATCCCGCCAGGAAAGATATAGCGTCGGATGAAATCGCTGCCGCACCTGTAGCTTTCGAAGAGGGCATCGTCGATCACTATTACTTGCAGCAATGCGCGGCCTCCTATGCGCAATCTGTCGTGCAGGCGAGAGAAGAACACCGGCCAGTATCGTCGGCCGACCGCTTCAAACATCTCGATGGCGACTATCGCGTCAAAGGTGCCGCTAACGTCGCGATAATCTTGCAGCCTCAGATCCAGACGAGAAGACAAGCTCTTGGGCTCGATCACACGCGCTCGGGGACCCGAATAACGATCACCAAGAACCTTCATCAACCCTTCTCCGTCGCAACACTGCTCCAAATCGGCAACACAACGCGACACGTAGTCGTACTGTTGTCTTGAAAGAGTAATCGCAGTTACGTCGAGATTCCTCCTCAAAACGGCTTCAATTGCGAATCCACCCCATCCACAACCGATATCCAGGAGTTCTTCATCCCCGTTGAGTTCGAGAAGATTCAACGCACGATCGTACTTCGCGCATTGGGCCTCATCGATGGACTCCCGCCCCTCTTCGAACCAACCGCAGGAGTAAGCCATCGTAGAATCCAACCAACTGGCGTAAAAGCGGTTATCTAGATCGTAATGCGCCGAAACGTTTCGCCGACTGCCGCGACGACTATTGCGACGGGCTATCATCATTCCCCATGCGATCCACCGTTTGAACAAAGGTGCGCGAGCATCGAGTCCGAGAAAGGCTTGATTAACGGCGATCACTTCGAGCAAACTCGCAAGATCGGGGCTATCAAAAGCTCCATTCATGTAAGATTCGGCGAAGCCAATTTCATCGCCCGCTAACACGTCTCGGAATACCGCCGTGTCACGTACTATCAGGCTCCCGCGCGGACCCGGCTGTTTGCCGATAAAGCATTGCAGACCTTCATTACTCTCCATCTCCAGTTCACCATATTCGAGCCGCTCGAGGATCCGCCGTACTAGAGTCTCCGTACTTACAACCGCGGCACTGACACCCGAACCAGTCATGGACATTCCATCACGAAAGTTGAAAGTGGCTGCCAGTCCCGCTCGAGCGTAGCGCTGAGGCCCGCGTCCTCGAATATAGGACGTCGAGGACTGAAAAGCTGGAATCCCCAAACGACCGGGCGGCGAACGCGTCGAAATGGCGGGCGATTTCGGCTCGTAGCAGAGCCTTCATGAAGAGTACGGGCTATCAACCTATTCGTCATTGTTACCCCCAATCGCGCATCCTGTGAACACCCGCCAACAGTAAAGCAAACGCTAGGACCAGCGACATCCACGCGAAAGATTCACCCGGAACCCAGCGCCACGGCGTTCGCGGCGCCTTGTGCACAACAAACATCGCGACAGCGGCGCGTCTAGCGGGCAATCGTCCGACGACTCTCCCGCTCCAATCAACCGCTGCAGAAATCCCGCTGTTGGCTACTCGCACCATCGGCACTCTCTCCTCGATAGAGCGAAACACAGTCATGGCGAAATGTTGTTCCGGCCCGGCGCCATGGTCGAACCACGAATCATTGGACAGATTGAGCAACAGATCGGCTCCGCGTTGACGCATGCTCCAAGCGTACTCTGGATAAAGCGCTTCGAAACATATGAGTGGCGCAATTCGCCACCCTTTAACTTCGAACAAGACCGGCCCCGCCCCTCGGCTATAAGACGAGTCCCACTCCATATTGCGAACAATCCCAGTCCACCAAGGAAGAGTTTCTACATATGGAAGCAACTTCACCTTGTCGTAGACCTGGTAGCTACTGCCCCCCGGCACAAAGAAGTAAGCCGATACGAATCGACGCGCCTTGCCGTCTCTGTCCGCGATCCCGCGTTGAGCGCCCACGAGTAGCGCCACGCCTAGTTCAGTAGAAAGAGCCTGCAGCCGGCCTCGCAGGTCGTGGTTGGCATCAAGCATCACCGGCAACGCGTTCTCAGGCCACACTAGAAGGTCCGCTCCCACCAGTTCAGGTGACCGGCTCAGTTCTATATGGCGCTCTATATGACCCGGCTGGGATTCTCTCCTCCATAGGTCAGCTTTGCCTATGTTGGACTGAACCACAGCCACGCGTAGAGTTTCTGTCGAAGCGGCCTGTTCGCGGTAAGGTGCGGTGGCCAAGTACCCCCCCGCTGCCATCAGCAATGGGAGCGCCAGCAACCAGATCGTCGCACCCTTCTCCGCCCTCACCCTCTTCCCTCTAGCCGGCATCAACGAACAACAACTAAGCGCCAACGCGGCACCCCAAGCCGCAGCGCACCAAGAAAGAATCCAGATTCCTCCCACCTCAGCTACCTGTGAAAAAAGTAACGACGGGCCGAGGCTTTGACCAAGAAGAGCCCACACATTCTCTCCCAAGAGATTCGCACGACTGAACTCGCAAGCTACCCACAGCGAGGCAAAACCGGCGATCCGCGCATGTACTCCCAGATTGCGCAGCACGCGCGCGCAAGGCAGCAAGGGCAAATAGTAGACGGCAACGTTGGTAGCGGTAACCAAACCGGTGAGTGCCGCGCTGGGCAGCCAAGACCAGCCAAAATACTCGCTGGCGGCGAGAAACATCCAAGGACCGACAATGCCGAGAGAAGCAATCCATCCGAATAGCCCGCCCGCCACAAGCAGTCCCAAGGTGCCCGGACTCCGGTCCGAGCAAAGGGCCAACCAAGCAAACGGCGCCGTCGCCACGAAGGCCAGCGGCCAGAAGTTGAACGGGGGATACAGCGCTATGAACAAGACGCTGCTCAGCGCAACGCAGACCACCGCCGCCGCGCCGGGACCGGCAAGCCACACCTTCAT
>JAJRWY010000080.1 GCA_024276575.1 Candidatus Binatota bacterium | reverse complement strand
GCCCGCAATCTCGGCCCGTGCTCGCTTTTCGGCCCTCGACGTACTGTTAGTACGCCTGCGGGCCTCATCGCTGCGCTTGGGCCGATCTCACGGGCGCTTGCGACTCTCGCGACGAGGTTTCATGAATAATGCGGGCTAACGATCGCATGGAGCGGGCCGGCATGATCCGCGGCGATGACGGCGAGCGTAGTGCGCCGGCCGCTCACGGCGGTCGTTAGCTACTTAGGATGAGGGCGAGTACGATTCTGCTGTGGCATCTTCGGTCTACATTGAGACATCCGTGATCAGCTATCTCGTTGCACGTACTAGTCACGATGTTGTTACCGCCGCCCGTCAAGCCATCACCGCGGAGTGGTGGAACGAAAGGCGGCAGTCCTTCGACCTTTTCATCTCGGCGTTGGTTGAAGAGGAGATCGCGAGCGGTGAGCTCGACGCGGCGAGCCGCAGATTGCATGCCGTTTCGGGCATACCGAGTTTGGCCGTCTCGGATAGGG
Organism: Candidatus Binatota bacterium; assembly: GCA_024276575.1. Classification (GTDB taxonomy): domain Bacteria; phylum Desulfobacterota; class Binatia; order UBA1149; family CAITLU01; genus JAJRWY01. The sequence goes on along the minus strand of JAJRWY010000080.1, from coordinate 2,739 downwards.
CGGAAGAACTCGCAGGGAAACTGATCGTGGCTGGTGCCCTACCGATCGGGAGTCCTGAAGATGCGCTGCATATCGGAATTGCGGCAGCGAACGGCGTCGAGTTTCTCCTCACCTGGAACTTCAAGCATATCAACAACGCCCAGACGAAAGCTGCGATTGCCGAGGTTATTGAGGGGCAGGGGTTTCTCTGTCCGATACTATGCTCACCTGAGGAACTAGGAGATTAGGGATGCGCGAAGATCCGATTATCAGAGAAGTTCGTGAGTACCGACGACGACATGCTGCCAAGTACAGCAACGATATCCACAAGATTTGCGAAGCGTTGCGCAAGCGCGAGGACGACTCAGACCGGAAAGTTGTCGAACGACCCGCGCGAGTCCGTCTTCCGAGAACCGGCAGCTAACCAAAGCGTGGAGCGGACCGGCATGATCTGCAGCGATGACGGCGAGCGCCGCGGGCCGGCCGTTCACGGCCGGCGTTATGTTTCGCCGGGAACTGGGAGCAGATTCAAATGTTCGGTAAATGGTTCGAAGTCTCTATCTGAATAGAGAAGAGGAAGCTTATAGTCGATACAGAATGTCGCGATAATTATATCTGTCGTCTTTCGAATGGTTATTCCTTTCTTCCTGAGAGCGCGGTAATTATCGGCGCATTTCGTAACCATTGTTCGGCCAAATAACTCATACTGTTCCAAGGTAGAAAGAGTTTTCTTGGCCTTGTTGTAATCGTTGTCATGTCTGAAGCCTTGAAGTATCTCCAGAAAAATAATGTCGCCTATGACAACCGTTCCATGTCGAATGTCTGCCTTCGTGCCATCATGTAGTAGACGGCTGGCACTGCGGCGTGGCAGGCTCCGCGAGTATATATACTATATATACTGGCTGCTCTATGTGGCTCGGGGGGAGCAATTTCAGTTCGTTGAGTAGGGATTCGGGTTTCGCGGCATTCGATGGTTTCGGTTGTTCGCGTCTTTCGCGATTGATCGAGGTGCGGCACCGGTTTTACACTTGGCCGGGTCGAGGAATTAGAGATGCCTACATCGAAAAAGCGAATCAACATCACAGTGGATGACGACGTGTATAGGGCGTTAGAGCGACTTTCCGGAAAGCGGGACCAGTCGGTGGCGGGCGTCGGACTGAGTCTGATTGAGGAAGCACTTGGATACCAGGAAGACCTGTACTTCTCTCGAATTGCCGATGAGCGGCTGAGTCGGAAGCAGAAGCGCATTGCTCACGACAAGGCCTGGGATTGAATTATCGGATCGAGTATTTGGAGAGTGTCGTTCGCCAAGACATCCCAGGCCTATCCGCGACCGCGAAGCGGCAGATTCGGACTGCGATTGAGCGAAAGTTAGGCTCCAATCCGATCGAGTTCGGGAAACCTCTTCGCTACAGTTTTCGAGGAGCGCGCCGACTTCGGGTCGGCGACTACAGTGTCCTGTTCAAAATAGAGCCTCCCGATGTTGTCTGGATCGTCAAGATCGACCACCGGCGAGATGTTTACGAAGAGTAGGGCATTGTTGCCTTGGTACCCCCGGGTCATCGGGTTGCCTTCCGGTTCGGAATAATCGTTTTTAGAAATGCACCGTCAGACCTCATTCTCGACTTGCCGTCAGTTCAGGGCCCCTGTGAAGGCGGCGTGCGTCAGCCGAGACCCACTACCGATGTCGACGTGGCGGCGCTGTGCCATCCAGGCGCCGTTCCACACGGTATCGTACTTGACCTTCAGTGCGCTTGCCGTACACAAGACCGTTCCGCCGCCGCTGTTCTTCTTACCGATCTCGCATTTTCCTTCGCCCTTCGAGTAGAACACAACGTTGTTTGGGGATGTCCCGTTGGCCAGGTCGATGGTAACACCGCGGTCGGTGTCGAAGCTCTCGGAAAAACGCAGGACGAACACGGTGTCGGGGCTACCGCCGCCGTCGAGGGTTAAAGTGGTGTCGTTAGCGAGCTTCAAACGGGTGAAATCAATGACATTCAACCCGCCGACAACGCTTGCGGCAAGCGTAAGCGAGTCATGTTCGAACACCTTCACGACGGTCTGAGTTTGCGTAGAGGGAAGAGAGTCCAACTGGGCGGACCACGCCGCGATCTCATTCCGGGAACTCTCGCACCTGCCGACCAGCGGGCTAGCACCGGTAGTGTCGATGGTGCCTCCGGCCGGGATGTCGACCGTGGAACCACCCGTCACCATAGAGACCCCCGTACCAAGAATCTCCGACCCCGTAGGCCTGCCCCTCACACCGGTGCCGGCGGTAGCCAAATCTCCGCTAATGGTAGCGCCCCGGCCGACTCCGACAGCTACGCGCCCTCGCGCCGGGGCTGCCGCAGTACAAGCCCATGAACCGGACGTAGTGCTGTTCCTGCCGATGCCGAGCCGGTCGCCGCACACGTTGCCGTCAATGGTCGTGCCCCCGTGCGCCCACACCGACACCCCGGATCCAGCCGTAGCATCACCGCCGATTACCGCCCACGAACAGGTCGCAGCGGCTGCACCACCTTGATGTACACAACCGGTGGCCGGAAGACAGCTATCGACGGTACAGGCATCGCCATCGTCACAATCACGCGCCGCCCCGGCCGTACAGACGCCGGCAGAGCAAATGTCATTGGGTCTTCGTGGATTCGTGTGGGTGAGCATTCCGGGGTTTCGAGGATTTCGAATTTCTCAGATCGGCGGCAACATCATCGTGAGCACCTTGAGCCGCAGGTACTCCTCGTCTCGTAACCCGTACGCCCG
>JAJRWY010000079.1 GCA_024276575.1 Candidatus Binatota bacterium | reverse complement strand
TATCTACAGCATAGAGCATGGAGCGTCAACCCTATTAGTGACTACATATTGCATTACGCACAACCCGGCCTGTACGTAAACTTTCCATGTTTTCACAGGGTTGGGCGCTCCAAGCGCGAGTGCAGTGGCGGGAACTTCAGGTTAAAGAGGCCCCTGGCGTTCTCGTCGTTTGAAGCCTTACCCATAGGCTATCTCCTTGCGACAGGCAGCGTTGGCGTGTCGCCGGTGCTACTGCCTGCTGCGAGCAGTAGCACTATTTACAGCCCCCTCACACCGAAGCGGCTGAGACGTGGGTTGCAGTCTGCGCCGGGCCGTGGGTGCGTGTTGGAGACTATCCTAATAGCCTAATAGGACGCCCGACTACCGTCGGGCAAGCGTAACGCTTAACGATCGTTCAGGAGCGAGGGGGCAAGCGGCCTTGCCTGTTTCTATCGACGGGCGGTGTATCGGATGATTGTGGCTGCCATTTCTCGATCAAACCTCGTCGGCTCCCGTCTCGAAAAACAGCCCGTCGTAGACAAAGGCACTCCGGATAGCGTCGCAGTCCTGGTCGCTCGCGCCCGCCTGTCGCATCTTGGCATACCAGGATGCGCGCACCGTATCAGTTATGCGCGTGAAGATCGCTTCCGCATCCTCTGTGCTTAGCAGGAAACGTCCTGCAGCCCCCAGCAGGTTTGACTTGTTGGCCGGCCGCCCTGTCGGGCCGCATTCCATGGCGAGGTCGCGGCGGTCAAGCGCCACCACCGGCATCGGTGTCAGGTCATAGGCAGGACTGAGCCGCCACCTTTCGTCCTTGGCAACAAGCGCGTGGTTGCGCGGGTGATCGTCGAGATTCGATATCGCCGCGTTGAAGCACATGCGCGCGAACAACTCGTGCAAATCGTCTTCGGGTCGCGCGCTGCTGCGTCGGAGTTCGTCGGCCAGCAGCAGGTATGACCAGCGGCCACGGCCTGTCTGGCTGTCGTCGGATTGCAGCAGGGTGAGGGCGCTCACCATGCGATGGCGGTGATAGCCTTCGCCGCTCCACTCGCGGTCGAAGCGTCGCACGAGCAGCACGTCGCGTCTGCCGATTGTTTCGATGCGGCTGTCTGCGGCGTTGATGCCGCACTCTGCGGCCAAAAGCAGCAGTGCATGCTCGACGCGCGGATGGTTCCAGCGATCATCCTGACGGCCGAACTTGGCCAGCCACAGGGCGTTGTCGTCTTGCACCACCGCCTTCGGACGAGTTCCGCCCATCGAGGTGGCTTCCATCAATAAGTCCTGCGCCTGCGCCTGTGCAGACCCGGCGAGGTCGGGATCGCCGGCGATGATCGCATCGGCGGCGGCTTGCAGGCGGCCCAGATCGAGCGTGCGACTGAACTGCCGCCGGGGTGCCGGCGGCTCGACACCCAAACCGAAACCAAGCGCGCCTGCGCGATCGTCGGCCCCTTGCATGAGATAGTCGAACTCTTCGAGGCGCGCGTGCCCGCTTCGCTTTTCAATGACCCGGCGGCCCCAGTAGTCCGGCATGGAATCCCGGATCGCGCCGAAAAAGCCGTTCATGCGCGCTGTCTCGTAGTTGCGGCCGGCGAGCCGCAATTCGACCGGGTCTAGCTCGACGGCATCGTTGCGTTGCAGGTAGCTGCGGCCGTAGACGAACTCACCAATATACGCGCCGTCGCGGGTCTCCGACACGCGAAAGCGGCCCGCCGTGACGAACTCGGTTTGTCGCGGCAGCACGATGTAGACGTAGCATTCACGCTCAGAAGTCATTGTCGAGTTTCCTGCGGCGCGGGGCTTGTTTAGGGCTCCGGACGCTTTCCAGCGTCTTGCCCTCCTCGTCGCGATCCGGGTCGGCAAGCTCGTTCATTGTGTCGAGCAGGCCGAGCGCCCACAGCGCGCCCGCATAGGCAGCCATCGAAGTTCCGGGCTTGCCTTTTTCGATATCGGCTACGGTGTAGCGCGATGCGCCTATTCGCTCAGCCACGTCCTGCATGCGCAGCTTGCGGCGCAGTCGCGCCGTACGGATGTTTCGCCCCAGCCGTTTGAGCGCTTCCGCCACGGCGGCGGGCGGGGCCTCGTTTATCCTACTGCTGTTCGCCATGATGCTTTGAACCTACGTATAAGTGAGGTGCGTTGCCTCAAACCATCATGTGGCTGTTTTGCTTTCACTGTCAACGGATTTGGCCCAGATTGTTGTATTGAGCCTGCATAAAAGCGTTATACGTTGCTTCAAATAAACATCGATGCGCTGATCGCGGACGACGCCCACCGGCTTTCCGAAAAGTCCGAATTTTACAAGAATCTGGGCGAGAACCAGATCAAGGAGATCATCCGTTCGGCGAGAGCGGCGGTTTTCTTCGTTGATGATCTGCAGCGCGTCACGTTGATCGACATCGGAAAGCGCTGCGAGATCGAACGAATCGCCAGAGAGGAAAGGGGACCGGGTCACGAAGCTCGTACTTGCATCGTAGCTTCGCTGCAACGGGTCCGACGGATAACTCGTGTGGTTGGACCACACCCTGCAGATCGCGGATAAGGCGCACGAGAAGCTCGAAGTCGTAGATTTCGAGTTTCGGGTTCGCCGTCCGAATCTCGGGCCCGCCGGGGCGCCTGCTCGGACGGGAATCTACTTCCGGCACCAGAAATCGTCAAGGAATCGGCACCAGGCCGCACGGTAACGAAACCGCAGGCCAAAGTCCGGACAGCGTCAAGGAAATGCAGTCCCTGGTGGTCGCCTGGATCTGCATGTTCTAGCCACCTGCCCGGGGGGCCTACCAGGTATCGACGGTCGGGGCCGCGAACGAAGAAGAGACGAGAACCGAGACACCCATCATTCTCGATGAAGCCGGGAAGCCTTTTGAGCCTCTCGACACATCCATGATTTTTAGACGCCGGAGCGGTTCTTTCCGCTTCCCTGCGCCGGAGGTTGCGGGTGGCGAAATCATGGATGTCTCGAAGATTCTACTCTTTGTCCATGCGCCGAGGTACGGCGGATTCCTTGCCCTTGTTGACAGAGTCCAGATTCGGATCTAGATTCGCCTCCACTCAACGGAGGATGAAATGAATCTAGAAACAGCCGTGGAGCCGGTTACCGAACTGAAAACCCGCAGCGCCCAACTGATCAAGAAGGCCAAAACCTCCGGTCAGCCCATCGTGATCACCCAGAATGGAAAGGCAACCGCCGTCCTGCAGGATGTGGAAAGCTACGAGAGACAACGACGAGCGCTTCTGCTACTCAAGTTCCTCGCGCAAGGAGACAAGGAATTGAAGGAGAAGCAGGGCGTGCGACATGCGGCAGCCAAGCGCCATTTCGACACGAGGCTGAAGGCTCTCGGGCGTGCCTGACCGCTTTCGCATCGAGTGGGCACCGATCGCTCTCGGTGATCTCGACGAAATCCTCGAGTATGTCGCCGCCCGCGACAGCGTTGATGCGGCGGGTCGTGTTTACGAGAAGCTCAGGGACAGAATTGAGCGGCTCGTCACCCAACCGCAGCGTTGTCGTATCCCGCCTGAGCTCGGTAAGTTGGGCGTCACGGAGTACCGTGAACTGGTCGTGGCCCCGTACGGGGTCTTCTTTCGTATCCGCGGAAGGGTCGTGGGCATCGTAGGTGTCCTGGATCGGCGGCGGGACATCGAGGAACTCCTGCTACAACGGGTGTTGCGAAGTTGAGGGGCAGGCGGCCAGCGGCGCAAAATGCCGTCTTCGGCCTCGGCGGTGGCGAAAAACGCGCCGAGCACGGCTGCTCAGCGCCGTTGACGGGAGAAAGCGGCCGCTGCTACGGTTTCCGCAGTGAGGCAACCCGACAAAGGGACGTTGCGGGGGCTGCAACGAAGGTCTGATAAGAGAGAGGCATTTATCTCCAGTGCTGCGTACCAGAAGATAAATGCCTCTCTCTTATCAGACGTGAATTCAGGATGGGGGTGGGCGCTGTAGAGTAGCCCCGGCCCGTTGCCGGGCCGAGGCCCTCACCAGATCCGGACCGAGATCCGAGGACGCGGCAACGGATGTCGCGCAAGCAGCGCGGCAAACCGTTCCCAATCCAGACGCTTGCGTTGACTTCGACGGCAAAGCCACTTGAACCAGGAGCGCTTGGCCGCCTCGACGATGAGCAGCAGGCTTTGAAAGTTGCCGCTTACGCCAAAGTAGTTCATATGCCCCTGGATGCGCCTACACAGAGCTGCGTGCTGGACCCTTATCGAGAGATGCCGGTGGCCCCGACGACACCAATCGTAGACGGACCTGATCGCCCGCCTGAGGCTTGCACTGCGAGTCTTCACCGCCATCCCACCATGCGAAGGCTTATCGGAGCAACTCCGCCGGCCACGGGAGTCGCCGCCCCTCCGGCAGGGAATCGAACATGACCGTACGCAACGACATCACCGGCGCCGAGCTCGCCGACTGGTTCGAATCCCTGGATGCGTTTCTGAACGCTTCCGGGCCGGAGCAGACGGCCCTGCTGCTGGCGCGCCTGCGGGCCCGTGCGGCCGCGGCCGGCGTATGCATGCCACAGGACCTGGCCACGCCGCAGATCAACACGATTTCGGCCGACCAGCAGCCCGACTACCCGGGAGACCTTGAGCTCGAGCGACGGATCAAGAGCTTCATCCGCTGGAACGCCATGGCCATGGTCGTTCGCGCCAACCGTCAGAGTGAGGGAATCGGTGGGCACATCTCGACCTACGCTAGTGCTGCAACGCTTTACGAAGTCGGCTTCAATCATTTCTTTCACGGCAAGGACGCCGAAGGCGGTGGTGACCAGATCTACTTTCAGGGTCATGCCTCTCCCGGTATCTACGCACGTGCGTTCCTAGAAGGACGGTTGAGCGAAGAGCAGGTCTTCCATTTCCGGCGCGAGCTGCAGCCCGGCGGGGGTCTCTCCTCCTATCCTCACCCGTGGCTGATGCCCGATTTCTGGGAGTTCCCGACGGTCTCGATGGGACTCGGTCCGATCCTGGCGATCTACCAGGCACGCTTCAACCGTTACCTCGAGGACCGCGGGCTCAAGCCGAAGGGAAGCGGACACGTATGGGCGTTCCTCGGCGACGGAGAGACGGACGAACCCGAATCTCTCGGGGCGATCGCGCTCGCCGCCCGCGAGAAGCTCGACAACCTGATCTTCGTCGTCAACTGCAATCTGCAGCGTCTCGACGGTCCCGTTCGCGGCAACGGTCAGATCATCCAGGAGCTCGAAACCTCGTTTCGGGGAGCTGGCTGGAACGTGATCAAGGTCGTGCTCGGCCGCGACTGGGACGATTTGCTGGCTAGAGATACCGAGGGGTTGATTGCCCGGCGCTGGACCGAGGTCGTCGACGGGCAGGTGCAAAAGTACTCGGTGGAGTCGGGCGCCTACATCCGCGAACACTTCTGGGGCAAGTATCCCGAGCTGGCGCGACTCGTCGACCACCTCAGCGACGCCGAGCTGCGCAAGCTCAACCTCGGCGGCCACGATCCGGTCAAGGTGTACGCAGCCTATCGGGCGGCTGTCGAGTGCAAGGACGCGCCCACCGTGATCCTGGCACGAACGATCAAGGGATACGGACTCGGCGAGAGCGGTGAGGGAAAAAACGTCACTCACCAGCAAAAGAAGATGAACGAGGACGAGCTGCGTGAGTTCCGGGCCCGCTTCGGCATCCCCATCTCCGACGAGGCGCTGGCCACGGCGCCGCTTTACCGGCCGGCCGAAGACGGACCCGAGCTGACCTACTTGCGCAAGCGCCGGGCGGCGCTCGGAGGATCCGTACCCGAGCGGAGGGTGCGGTGCCCATCGCTACCGGAACCCGCAAACGAGGTGTTCGAAGAGTTTCATACCGGGACCGGCAGTCGCGAGGTCTCCACCACGATGGCGTTTGTCCGTCTGTTGGCCAAGCTGCTTCGCGACGAACAGATCGGACGCTATATCGTACCGATCGTACCCGACGAAGCACGAACGTTCGGCATGGAAGCGCTGTTCCGCCAGTGCGGCATTTACTCTCACGCCGGCCAGCTCTATGAACCCGTCGACGCCGGCAATCTGCTCTACTACAAGGAGGCCACCGACGGTCAGATCCTCGAGGAAGGAATCACCGAAGCCGGCTCGATGTCGAGTTTCGTCGCCGCCGGCACCGCCTATGCAACGCACGGCATTCCCACAGTGCCGATCTTCATCTACTACTCGATGTTCGGCATGCAGCGCATCGGGGACCTCGTATGGGCGGCCGCCGACATGCGTTGCCGTGGATTCATGGTCGGCGCCACCGCCGGCCGCACCACGCTTGCCGGTGAAGGTCTCCAGCACCAGGATGGGCAGAGTCACCTGCTCGCCCTGCCGGTGCCGACCCTGCTCACGTACGATCCGGCCTACGCTTACGAGATCGCCGTCATCGTCCGCGACGGCCTGAGACGGATGTACACCGAGCAAGAAAACATCTTCTACTATCTGACCCTGACGAACGAGACGTACGCCCATCCCCCGATGCCCGAAGGAGCCGAAGAGGGAATCCGGCGAGGCATGTATCTACTTGCAGCCGGCGATGCCCCCTCGAAACACCGTGTTCAGCTCCTCGGCAGCGGATCGATCGTCAACCAGGCTCTCGAGGCACGCGCGCTACTGGCCGACCGCTACGGCGTGGCGGCCGACGTCTGGAGCGTCACCAGTTACAAGGCCCTCCACCGCGAGGCCGAGGAGACGCAGCGGTGGAACCGGCTGCACCCGGGATCGTCGCCACGGCGCTCCTACTTCGCCGAGTGCCTGGCTTCCCGGCAAGGCCCTGCCGTCGCCGTAACCGATTACGTCCGCGCACTGCCCGAGTCGGTTGCGCGGTTTTCTCCGGTTGCGTTCACGGTCCTGGGAACGGACGGGTTCGGACGCAGTGACGACCGCCGTGCGTTGCGGGACTTCTTCGAAGTCGACGCCCGCCACATCACTGTGGCCGCTCTCGCCGAGCTCGCGCGCACGGGCGCCGTCGAAACTCGTGTGGTCGAACGAGCGATCGGGGAGCTCGGAATCGACACCGAACAGCCGGATCCGGTCCTTCGTTGAGGCGGACCGGCAGGAGCGACCAATGAGTACCGACCTTCACCTGCCCGAACTCGGCGAGAACATCGACACCGCCACCGTGGTGGAGGTGTTCGTCTCGCCCGGCGACACCGTAGCCGTGGACCAGCCCTTGATGAGTCTGGAAACCGAAAAGGCCGAGTTCGAGCTACCCTCGACCATCGCCGGAACCGTCACCGAAGTACTGGTCGCCCCGGGTGACCAGATCACGGTCGGCCAGGTCGTGGTACGCATCGAGGAAAGCGGCGCGCCGAAGGCGGCGACCGGGATGGGGCCGAGCAACGAAGCGGCGCCGGCACCCGCGGGCGGGACAGCCTTGGACGCAAGCGCCCGACGCGCGGTGCGTGATGACAGCGAGCAGGCGGCGGCAACCGCTAGTCAACGGGAGAGCCGGACGAGGGCGGCCACCGGACAACCGCAAGTACCGGCAGCCGCTCGGGACCGGGAAACAGCGACAGGCGCGCGCCAGCCCGGGGTGGCGACCCCCAGACGGCCGGCTCCAACGTCAACCGCCGAGACTCCGGCGCGGCCGGCTTCTGCGTCAGATGACGAGGCTCCCGCCCAGCCGGGTCCAGCATCGACCGGCAAGACTACGACGGGGTCGGCTGCGACGTCGACCGCCGCGTTCCGCGGACCCATCGCTGCCGCTCCTTCCGTGCGGCGGCTGGCGCGCGAGCTTGGGATCGCACTCGAGGCGGTGGCCGCTGCAATCGGCCGCAACCGGATCACCTCGCAAGACGTCCGTGCGTTCGCCGAGGGAGGCAGCCGCCACCCGGCACCCGAACCGTCGCAGGCGGGATTACTAGCTCCCGAACCGCTGCCCGATTTTTCGGCGTGGGGGCCGGTTCGCATCGAGGAGATGTCGAAGGTACGCCGCCGTACGGCCGAGCGCTTGACGCGTGCCTGGGTCCACGTTCCTCGGGTCACCCACCATGACGAGGCCGACATCTCCGAGCTCGACCGGCTGCGCAAGAAACACGCACCACGCATCGAACAGGCCGGCGGCCAGCTCACCTGGACGGTCCTGCTTGTCAAGGTCGCCGCCGCCGCCCTCAAACGCTTTCCCCAGCTCAACAGCAGCGTCGATCTGGCCGGCGCCAGGATCGTCTACAAAGACTACGTCCATATCGGGATCGCGGTCGATACCGAGCGCGGGTTGTTGGTTCCCGTCATCCGTAACGCCGACGAGAAGACCATCGTGGAGCTCGCCAAGGAGCTGCGCGAGGTGTCCGAAGGCGCCAGAAAGCGCAACATCATGCCCGACCGGCTGCAAGGAGGAACCTTTACGATCACCAACCTCGGCGGCATCGGCGGTACGGCGTTCAGTCCCATCGTCAACCCGCCGGAAGTCGCGATCCTCGGCGTATCACGCGCAGCGGTGCGTCCGGTCTGGACCGGGAAGGAGTTCGAACCTCGAACGATCTTGCCTCTCTCTCTTTCCTACGATCACCGGGTGATCGACGGCGCCGAGGCCGCCCGCTTCCTGCGCTGGGTATGCGAGGCCATCGAGGTTCCGTCGGACGTACTCGATCTGGAGGAGTCATGAGCCCATCGACGAACGATTCCCTCGAAACCGACCTGGCCGTGATGGGTGCCGGCCCCGGCGGCTACGCAGCCGCCTTTCGCGCCGCCGACCTCGGCATGAAGGTAACGTTGATCGATCCCGAGCCGCACCCGGGCGGCGTGTGTCTGTACCGTGGATGTATTCCGTCCAAGGCGTTGCTCCACACGGCGTCGTTGATCGAAGAGGTCCGAGGCGCCGCCGACCGAGGCATCCGCTTCGGCGAGCCGGAGGTCGACCTCGACCGGCTCCGAGCGTGGCGTGACGATGTCGTCGCCCGCCTTACCAGCGGGCTCGGCACTCTGTGCGAAAGCCGGGGGATTTCGTATGTGCGCGGCCGTGGCGTTTTGCAGGACGCGCATTCGCTCGAACTGCAAACGGAGCGGGCCTCGCGCGAGCGCCTGCGCTTCGGAGCATGCATCGTTGCCACGGGCTCGCGCCCGGCGATCCCCAAGAGCGTCGCCCTCGAATCCCCACGGGTAATGACTTCGACCGGCGCCCTGGCGCTCGACGAGATCCCGGCCCGCTTTATCGTGGTCGGTGGTGGGTACATCGGCCTGGAGCTTGCCACCGTCTATGCAGCGCTGGGCTCGCAGGTAACGGTGGTCGAGATGACCTCGACGCTGCTCCCTTCGGTGGACCGGGATCTGGTGCGGGTGCTGGCCAGACGCCTGGAGACGAGG
>JAJRWY010000078.1 GCA_024276575.1 Candidatus Binatota bacterium | reverse complement strand
GCACTTTCTATGACGCATCGGTCGAACTGCCTGCTCTTCCGCGCCAAGGCGCGGAAGAGCAACTGGCCGCCTACGTCAAACAGTACTGGAAGCTGTATCGCTACCGTTTCTTCGCACGCGAGGCGGTAAGAACCACCGCTGTGGATTGGGGTTTGCCGAGGTCATCGTTCGCCTCCGAAACGCCGTCGCCAACCTTGCCGCCGGAGGCCCTGCACTACTTCCCAGCCGTCCGCATCAAACCGAAATCCTACGCCGCGTGGAACAAGTGGCGGCGTTCGCGACGATTCGAAGATTTTGTGACCTGGGTGGGTATGTCGGGCAGTCGCGCCCTGGGCCTGTACCTTCGGCAGACCATGGAGACCTACGGGCCCGAGGGCAACCCTCAGGTCGAGTCGCTGCGCTGGCTGCTGCGCTTCCTGCAAGAGCAGGATATAAGAATGGTGCTGATCTATTTCCCTGAGAACCCGGTCTTTCGCGACCCCGCCGCAAGGGCTTACTTCGATCCGGACTTGTCGGACGCCTACGCCGACTTATTTGCTCGCGAGGCTGAATCCCACGGCGCGCGCTTTGTCGATCTGCGCGACTTCGTGGAACCCGAAGGTTTCTACGACATGATTCATCTCAACTTGGTCGGCATGCGTAAGGTGTCGGACCGTATTTCGGACATAATCGAAGAGGAGTGGCGTGCCCGTCAGCAACGGATCAGAATAGCCGGCGCACCATGATCTTCAATACCTGGGTCTACGGCGCCTTTCTGGCGGTGACGTTCTGCTTGTACTGGCTGGCGCCGACACGGTGGCGGCCCTGGGTGCTGACGGCCTTCGGGGCCTACTTCTACTGGTACTACTATCCACCGCACCTCGTTCTCATCGTAATCATGACGCTGGCGGTCTACGCGGTGGCGTGGGTGGTGCAACCAGGATCGAACAGGCGGCGCGGGTTATGGTTTTGTCTCGGACTCGTAGGCTGCCTGGGTCTGCTCGCCTACTACAAGTACCAGGGGTTCTTCTTCGAATCGCTGGCTGCTATCTTCCCCGCCGCCCAACAGATGCACGGAGATTTCGCCGACCTGCGCGCTCCGCTGGCGATCTCGTTCTTCACCTTCGAGTACGTACACTACCTGATCGAGGTCTATCGCGGGACCTTCAAGCCAGCGAAGCTGCGCGACTTCAGTCTGTTCATCATGTTCTTCCCGACCTTGATATGCGGCCCGATCAAGCGCTTCCAGTCTTTCAAGACGCAGGAGTACGCTCAGTTTCGGCTCGATCCGCTGAACGTGCATGCGGGTTTGGAGCGCATCCTGTTCGGGATGGCGAAGAAGACCCTGATCGCTGATCCGATCGCCCCGTATGCGACCGCGGTGTTCGCGAATCCGGAAGCATATACATGGGCACAGCTTTGGCTAGGCGTGTACGCCTACGCCATGCAGATATACTTCGACTTCTCGGCCTACTCCGATATCGCTATCGGCCGCGCGCGTCTGTTCGGTTACGCCGTACCCGAGAACTTCACCGACCCCTACCTGCAGACCAACATCGCGCGCTTCTGGCGATCCTGGCACATGTCCTTGACCTCGTGGATTACCGACTACCTGTATATCCCGCTGGGCGGCAATCGACGCGGGGAAGTGCGGGCCTACTGGAACCGCTTCGTCGCCATGACCCTGTGCGGACTGTGGCACGGCGCCGGCTATCATTTTGCCGTTTGGGGGATGTACCACGGTATCGGCCTGAACATATACCGCGCCTTCCAGCTCGGGCGAGAGCACCTGGGTCGGCCCAGGAACGACCCGCCCCACTGGTCTCTGCGCGTGATCAGCACGATCTTCACTTTCCATTTCGTGTGCATCGGTTGGGTGCTGTTTGTATGCGACATCTCCGTGGCGACGCCCATCATCCTGCGTCTCTTGCTGTTGGACTGAGGCGCGGGCGCCGTCTTCGGCGCACGGATGACGCCGCTTCGGAGGTGGCGCCGCGATCTACACTGGACAACGCTGAACAGAGATGGCAAGCCTAGAGTCGATGCCGCCTACAAGAGATATCCGGCTCCCCTCGAAGCTGCATCCGGGGCCGATCGTCGCCGTCGTTGCAGGTCTTGCGCAGCGCTTCGTGGCCAACAACTGGAAGGTGGTGATGTACGTCCTCCTTATCGTACTCTGCGTGCTGTTTGCGCCCGAAAAGCCGCTGCACTTCATCTACACGGAGTTCTGATTCGACCGGACACGACCGCAGCCGCACTCTCGAGCCATCGACCAGGCGAATGGCCGACGTGGCGATGCCGATCTCGCCCGTCAGCGGCAACCCAGCGGCAGCGTTATCGAGTACTCGCTCAGCTTTTTCCCGTTCGCCCTGGGCGATCTGCTCGGAAGTATGTGGGCGCCCCAAGAGAGAATCCATGCGGTCAGCCACAAATCGCACTCGACCGTTCAACTCAGCTCGCCGTAATAAGCCTTCGTATCCGCAAAATGCGTCTCGGCCTGACATCAGAGCAAAACATCTACGCTGGCTAATCAATGTAACCCAACGCACGCAGCTTTTCTTCCCGGGCGGGGTCAAGAAGCAGTTCTCGCTCTCCTACACGCCCTTCGGAGCCAACAGTAGAACCGCCGGTCCCGCCGCCCAAATCGCCAATTCCGCACTCCCCGGCATAACGCGAAAGCATCGCTATCAACTCCGCCAAGCGCGGATGGCCACCGACCGCCAAATTGTGTTTCTCCGCAGGATCTTGCGACAAGTCGTAAAACTCGTAGCGATAGGATTGCCCGTCGATGTAGCGGTGCAGCTTCAAGTCGCCGTAACGAAGCATCAGTCCCGGCGAAACGAACGCTACGAAGTCTTTGGGCGCACGTTTAGCCCGCGGCGCCCAGGCCTCGGCGTACACCACGGAATCACCGGCCGAACGCGGATCTGCACCGGTGAGCACCTGCGCGAAACTCCGTCCGCGTAGCTGAGAGGGCTCGGGGACGGCGACCAAGTCTAAGATCGTAGGCATCAGATCGCGCTGCGAGACCACATCTGCGACACGCCGTCCCTGCACAATACCGGGCCCGCGCACCATGAGCGGAACGTGGACGACCTCGTCGTGCAAATGCGCCCCATGGCCGATGTAGCCGTGCTCGCCGAATTCCTCGCCATGGTCGGAGGTCAGCATGAAGATCGTGCGCTCGCTGAGTGACAGCCGCTCGAGTTCTTCGAGCAACGAATCGATCTCGTCGTCCACGTAGCGGATCTCTCGGTCGTAGGCCAAAGCATCTTTGGCTGCGCTCCAACCGACCGTGAAGGCCTCGTCGGCGGGAAGCTGCGCGGCGTAGCGAGCCGGAGGCGCATAAGGATCGTGCACTTGAAAGGTATGTAAGAACAAAAAGAAGCGCTTGTCTGAATTGTCCCGCAACCAACGTTTGGCCCGTGCAAAGGTCCGGTCTACTTGCCCGGTCGGTGCCGAAATGAGCGGGCTCTTGTTCTCCACATACACGTTGAAGCCGCGCCCGAACCCAAACTCGATCCCCAACCATCCGTCTTCGGTAACCGCCACGGTTTCGAATCCGGCCGCGCGCAAGGTTTCGGAGAGTGTCACGAAAGCAGGCGAAAGCGAAGTAATCCCCGAATGAACTCCGTGCACGCAAGGCTGCACGGAAGTAAACATGGTCATGTGCGCCGGCGTAGTAGAGGTCGCCGCGGCGACATAATTTTCGAACACGGTACCTTGTTGCGCAAACGCGCGGTCGATCACCGGAGCCGTGTTTCTTCGATAGCCGTAGGAATTCAGATGATCCGCGCGCAGGGTATCGACCGACAGCAATATTACGTTGTAACCGCCCGCGTCGGAACTCTGCGGGGCATAAATGGTGGGGTTGGCCCATGCCGGAAGGCTAAACCCTTCTCCCGAAGACGCGGCACTAAAGCGAAACACTCTGCGGGCGCCGGCAAGCGGCGCAAGATCCAAACGGCGTTCGAGCCAACCCCGCTGCGCGTCCTTGGACGAACCAAGCCGCTCGGAATAAAGCTCGCGGCAGTTTTCCCGCTCGCAGGCCTCGATTCGAAAGATCGCGTCGCGCCCGAGTTCTACGCCGTCGAGCAATCCTACGGCGAAGTCCAAGTAAGCGCCTGCTGGAACACGCAGGGGCTTCGACTCGAACTCCGACGAGCCCCGATCCGGAACCCAACGGGCCAGCAACTGAAGTTCCGCAGCGGCAGGAGGTGCCGGTAGAACAGCGGAAAAACCAAGCCTGCCCTTCGCAAAATCCAACTCCTCGACTCTACGGCGCGGCATATCCGTCCACCGATTTCCCGAGCGATAACGAGAACTGAGCAACAGCAGGCCCGGCGGATCGAAATCACCACCGATCAACCCACTGATGCGTATCGAGCCGTCCGTCGGCGGAGAAACCGTAAAATCACGCACCCAGTAGACACTGTGCGCACCGGGCAGGACGTAGCGGGTATCGTCGCCGATCGTAGCGGTGGGTTGGCCCGTCAAACCGATCGTTCGCGCTCTTCCCATGCGGCGAGCCGCCTTATCCAGCAAGCGAAAGCCCAAGGCCTCGGTCGCGGGAGAGCGGATGTCGGCGAAACGATAAACGGGAACATAGCCTTCCCCACCCACAGGAGCGCAGGCAACGATACCCAGACATGCAAAGGCCGTAGCGGCGACAATCGCAGCACGAGACAAAAGTCCGTGAATTCTCTGTGACTTGGGCATATCCGCGTCGTTCGGCGGCCCCGGCCCGAGCAGCTCAAACCTATTGACTTGCGCCAATGGGCTCATTCTGCGAAACGGTCGGAAGCCGAGCCGAGCCTAGCCGAGCGTCCGCTCCTGTCAATGCAAACATGCGACAACGAGTACGGGAGCGGTGAACAAGACTACGCCGTTGCTCGAGCTTCGCCTCGAACGACGCCTTGACCCGGCCCCTCCAATCGCCGGCCTCAACACAACTAAGCTCCAAGCCGCCACGCGGCACAGCCATGCGAAGACGTCATACGAACCACGACGAAGAACCACCATGAGAAACCGTCATGCGTGATCAACGTGCGAAACGCTAGCGCGAAACCGCTTCAATTGCCTCTCTAAGCCCCGACGTCAATAATCGATTGAGATGCTCGCCGAAACGCCACCTCCGAGGCCGTCTCTGTCGCCTATTTTTCCGCTTCTGTTGTTGTCGCTGCTGCTACCCGGCTGCACACCTCAGCCTCCCGATCAAAGTTTCCACGAAGTCCGCCGCCTCGGTAGAGCTGCGGAAAACGTCCTCATAGACCGCGAGTCGCGCCATGTGCTCGAATCCAAAGCCGTCCACGAAATCGGCGTGTCCAACGCGGCCGGCTGCGTTCTCGAACTCGGCTACGGATCGACGGGATCGGGGCAATACGAAGTGCATGCGATGGCCCTTACCGAAGAAGGCGACATCGTAAACTTGCTGTCGGACAAAGCTGCCAGTGGAAGCTGGCGCGACCGCCGCATAGAGTTGAACCGAAGCGATATCAAAACCCTCCGGCTCGAAACCAAACTCGCGCCCGCCAAGCAGGCCGGCGCCGCAGCGCCGAAGCCGAGATGGAGCAGGCCACTATTGTACTGCCCGGCAGCCCCAGGCAAGGCCAAACCCAACAATGTGCTGCTGATCTGCTTGGACACCCTGCGTGCCGACAGGCTCGGATCCTACGGCAACGCTCTCGATCTGACCCCCAACATCGACAAACTCGCCCGTGAAGGCACGTTGTTCGAGCACGGCTACGCGCAATTCCCCAACACTTTGGCCTCACATGCGACGATGTTTACCGGCTATTATCCGACACAGCACGGCCTGTTGCCGGGGACCATCGCCGGGATCTCGGCGGATGAACTGACACTGGCGCGCATCTTTGCGGAGCATGGATACCGCACGGTGGCCTACACAGAGGATGCCTACGTCGGAAGCACTTTCGGATTCGGGGCAGGCTTCGACCAATTCCACGACGGCCCGGAAACCAAAGCCAAAGAACAGTTTCCTGGCCATGCCGCCGAGACTTTCGCACGCGCATCGAAGTGGCTGCGCGAAAGGCCCGACACCCCCTTCTTCATGTTCCTGCACACTTACGAAGTGCATGCACCCTACCTGCCCGACAGGGGGCGCATCAAGGTCGTGCAGCAACGCGCGGGCTTCGACTACAGCGGCAAGTTCAAGTTCAAGTTTGAGTCCTTGTTCGAACTTTCCTACAACCGCGGGCGCCTGAAGCTTACCAACGAGGACCTGCAGCAGATTTCATACCTCTACGACGCCGAGCTAATGAAGCTCGACGAGGAGGTGGGGCGTTTCCGCAGTCTGCTCGAACGCCTCGGCATACTCGATTCGACTCTCGTAGTGATCGTCTCCGACCACGGTGAAGAATTCAGCGAGCACGGATTTCTCGGGCACGGTGAAACCCTGCACACCCAGGCACTCCACGTCCCCATGATAATGCGTCTGCCGGGGTCGGTGGCGGCAGGCATGAGAGTTGGCAGCAGAGTCGGACTGATTGATCTGGCGCCGACGCTCGCGGAACTGAGCGGCATCGATTCCCGTATGAAAGAACGGCCGGCACGCAGCCTGCTGCCGCTGATGACCGGCGCGGATCAAGGCGAAAGGCGAGTGTTCAGCCAACTCAACGCCTCGAGAGATTCGTGCAAAGACTGGAAGGTCGACGATTTCAAGACCTGCCCCTACGACGGGGTGGCTCTGCGCGACAATACCCATACCTACATCCGCGCCGAAGTAAGCGGCGACGAGGAACTCTACGACACCCGGATCGACCCTCAGGAGCTAAACGATATCGCCGGCGAGGCTCCCGCCCATGTCATTGCGGATTACGCGCAGGTGGTGGCACGCTTCCGCGAATCGCTGGCCAAGGGCAGCCTGGCCTCGGTGCCCATAAAGGTCGACCTGTCCACCGAAGACAAGCTCAAAGCCCTGGGCTATGTAGAGTAGTCGGCCAAACGCCACTAGCGGCCTAGAAAGCCGTAAGCCTCAACCTTCGCCGACTACCGTCTTCAACACCGGCACCTTCGCCATGGCGGCGACTACGCAGTAGCTGACAAGCAAGGTGGCGGCCGGTATCAACACGCTGCCCAACACCCATTCCGGCGAAGAAAAGTCGCTGGCCGACGGCATTCCGACCAAGCGCTTGAAGAACACGCTGCGCATTATCAACAAGTGGATCAGAAACACACCGAAGGAATGGCGTCCCAGACTCGCCATCGCGCGTCCCGCCCACGAGCGCTCGAAGCGCAAGGCGAATAGCAGCAAGGCCAGCATCGCAGCATAGTAGTAAGGCAAATGGCTGGGTAGAAAGACCATCGCTGCCAGCGTGAGTTGCCGGTAGTTGTAAGGCGGACTGACTCGCGAAAAGAAGTCGGCTCCCATGTAGACGGCAGCCAGCAACACGGCCGCCCCGGCAAGGGGCAAGACCAGCCGACTGCGGGCGAAGGCGGCAAAGCGCGAAAGATGCGGCGCCGCTGCCAGACCTGCGACCGTATAAAGCATCCAGAAAAGTAGAATGCGCGGAAGAAGGGGTAGCGCCAAGCGCAACTCGTGGGAGCGCCAAAACAGTACCGAGGCGGCCGCGCTCGCGACCACGGCGAACCAGCCCAGGGCGGCGCTCCTACGCGAAAGCGACGCCAAGCGTCCCAGCAACGGCCACAACAAATAAACCTCGAAGATCAAGGGAACGAAATAGAACTGCGAGTCGGCGGACCCGGTCGCGAGCATGTGAAGCAAATCCCCCGGAGGCCACAGCAAGTCCGCGTTCTCACGGTAAGCGCTGACCAGACTCCAAACTACGTAGGCCGGCAGCAAGCGCTCACAGCGGCGGCGTAGAAAGGCCAAGTAGTCACGCCAAGAACCGATGCCATCGGGGTAGCGAAGCGCCAGCACCGCCGCCGATACGATGAGGAACAACGGTACGCCGAAGCCTGCCAAAAGATGCACGCAGGCGGAGAACGCGCCGCCGAAGCGGTCCATCGGCGCCACGCGCATGTAAACATAGCTGCCGTGGAGGGTGGCCACCGCGCATATGGCGAAGCCGCGTAGTATATCGAACACGGCGAGCCGCGGCTGCGGTCGGCCGGCGTCATACGCGTTTTCGCCGCTGTGCTTATGAGATTCGAGCTTTCCCATGGCCTGCGGTGAAACCCGCGTTCCCTCTCCTATACAGTTTCCTCCGCCGACAGGCTAATATGTCTGTGGGGGCTACCACGAATACTGTTCGTCTCCTCAATGGCATTGGGTTCCACTAAAGCACACAGAACGGCAACCACGCTGGCAACCATCGCTGCGATCATCGCCGTCGCCGCAGCGCTCGCCTCACTTATCGGCCTGCGCGGCGACTTCCCGCTCAGTGACGATTGGGCCTATGCCTACGCGGTGCGTGGGCTGTGCGAACAAGGCGAGCTTCATTTTCTGCCCTGGACCGGGGCCAGCCTAGTCTTTCAGGTCTGGTACGGGGCCTTGCTTTGCAAGATCTTCGGCTTCTCCTTTACGGTGCTGCGAGTTTCGACTTTCACGCTGGCCGTATTCGGTGTGGTCGGCTTCTACCTGATGCTGCGCCGGCTCAACATCCGCCAAAGCGGAGCGGTACTGGGAGCCGCCCTGCTGGGCCTCAACCCCATCTACCTGAACTTGTCCTTCACCTATATGAGCGACGTGCCCTTCACGGTGCTGGCTATCTGGGCAGGCTATCACTACGTACGCGGCCTCAGCGAAGACCGGCGTATATTACTGCTGGCCGGCGCCCTGTTTGCAGCCGCGGCGGCGCTGGTGCGCCAACACGGAGTTTTCCTGGCCGGAGCCGCGTCGCTCACGGCACTGCTGGCGCAAAAGCCTTTTCGCAGGCGTATCGTCGACGCGTTTATTTGCTCAGCACTTCCGCTGGCGGCGATGGTGGCCTTCCAGATGTGGCTGGTCAAGTTTCACGGCTTGCCCTCGGGCATGGAAAACAAGATATCTGAAGCCTTGGCCGCCGATCCGCTGGCGGTCGGCAACGCGGCTTTTCGCGGGCTGCTCTATCTGGGCCTCATGCTTTTTCCCGCAGCCTGGGCCTTGTCGCACCCGAGAGGATCCAATCGCCGCTTGATGGCTTTGGCGACTTTCACCGTGGCCTTGTCGTTGTCCAGCTTCCTGTACCAGCGCGAAGGCGCTTTGATGTTCTACCTGACCAACGTCATGGACTTCTTCTCGCTCGGAGCGATCAGCCTGCGCGACGTCCACTTCCTCGGCTTTCCTTACGAGCCGCAGGCCGGACCCGCCGCCGGCGTGATCTTGACCGGCATCGCCGCACTGGGCTGGGCGCTGCTGGCCGGCCCATGGTTCGCAGGGCTCAGGCACTGGCACCGCATCGGGCGCACCTTTTGCGTACTGGCCTTTTCGTTGCTGTTTCTGGGTTCGTTGTTGCAGGCCCACTATTACTTCGACCGCTATCTCATCCCGATGCTCCCGTTTGCACTGGCCGCCGCGCTCACGGCCGAACCGCGGCTTCGCATGAACAAGCTCTGTTACCTGCTCACAGCCTTGATCGCGGCCTACTCCATCGCCGGCACCCACGACTACATGGCCTGGAACCGCGCCCGCTTCGAAGGCCTGGCACGGCTCGAAGCCGAAGGCGTCTCTGCGCGCGAAATCGACGGGGGGATGGAATACAACGGCTGGCACTTGGCAGCCGGCTTCGGGCACTGGCCTTCCGATGAAGAGGCGCGCCCCGGACAACCGGCTTCACGCAAAAGTTGGTGGTGGGTTTACGACGACCGTTTCATCGCGGCTTTCCGCAAGCTCGACGGCTACCGGGTCAAGTACGAAATGCCATATGATAGATGGTTACCGCCGTCGAAAGCCTCGGTGCTCATCCTCGAGCGCGACCGCGGCTGACGCCTATTCATGAAAGCTCTCGCATAAAACCGCGTAGACCACTGCGACACACGTCTTCGCGCCGGTTCGTAAACCGCTAAGCGGGTCAGCCCGGCTTGCGTGCGAGAAGCAAGATCTTCGCGCTCATGCCCAGTGCACTGCCGGCCTTGAGCACGATCTCCAGCGGAATCCTCATCCAAAACGGCAGGCGATAACGGCCGAGATAAACATTGCCGGCGCGCAGGCCGGCGATCTCGAAACCGGCTCTTCGCAAAGCGGCGCTCAACGCTTCAGGGTTGAAGAAGAACAAATGCGGATCCACGTAAAGACGGTCCATAAAATAGTGGCGCCAGGGGCCGCGCATGCGGATGTAGCGATCGAAGATAGCGGTCAGCAAACAGCGTTGGTTGGGAACCGCGATGTAGAGAACACCGCCGGGCGCCAGTAGCTCGTAGGCCCGGGCAATCGCGGCCAGGGGGTCGAGCATGTGCTCGAGCACATCGAGCATGGTGATGCAGTCGAAGCTGCCCAATGGATAGTCGTGGGTCTCGAACTCCCCCACGTCCACCGATATCCCGAACTCATGATCGGCTTTCTGCGCGCTTTCCTCGCAAATGTCGATACCGAAAGGCTCCCACCCGGCTTCGGCAGCCAGATACAGAAAGATCCCTGTTCCCGGACCTACATCGAGCAGAGAGCCCGAAGACCGATGCTCTCCGACCCAACGCAAGCCCTTTCTGAAACCGTGGATGACCGCATCCTCGGTGAAATCGTGGTGGCAGTTGGTGAAGAACTCGGCCACTTCCGGCAACAGGTCCCCTTGATAGGCCAGCCGCTCGATCTCCGCTTTCTCCTCATGAGTAGGCAACGGGTCGGCGAACACCGTGTGGCATGCCGTGCAACGGTAAAGCCTACGGCGGCCTTGGTCATGATAAAGACGGGTGCGGTCGCAACCACATATTCTGCAATTGGGGCTACTCAATGTCTCGGCTCTGCTTACTCACTGCGTCGCGTAAATATTCCAAGTCACTCCGGGTCACGATGCGCAATGCGGCGACCGCAGCGAGGTAGAGAGCCAGCGAAGCAAAGGCGCCCGCGAGAGTACCGAACTCGAAGTAGTAGCCGACGGCAAGCGCCGGGGCCAAAGCCACGAGGGTTTTGAGCGCTGGCGCGAGTAAGGGTCTGACATAAGAACGCGTACGCGGCAACATCGCCAGCGAAATTTGCGAAGCCGCGCTACCGGCCAGCACCGCGACGGCGGCACCCAACTCTCCGTATGGCCCGATCAGCAACCACGAAAGAATCACGTTGAAAACGGCGAAGCAGGCAGTGTTTCTATACAGAGTTTTTACACGGCCCGCGGCTACCAAGAGGTTGAGCATCACCGTACCGGCCGCCGCGAACAAAGCCGTAAAGGCCAGTACCAGCAGCACCGGAGCGGCGGGCGCAAAGGAGGGGCCGAACAGGAGTTCCATTATGGCCCTGCCCTCCACGGCGCATAACAGCACCGCCGCTCCGATGGGAGCCACGAGGTAACGCACTGCGCGAGCCGCCGCGCGCCGCGCAGCGTCGACATCCTCGCCGTGGAGACTCGCCATCAGTGGAAGCACGGCTATCATCAAGGCTTCGGGAAGCAGCGTGAACGCTTCGGCGATACGCGAAGCCGCCCCATACAAGCCGACCTCGACCGGTCCCCGCATGCTCATCAACAGCATCTGTCCCGCACGCAAACTTACCGTGATCGCCAGCGCGGTGCCGAGCAGGGGAGCAGCCGCACGCAGTAGCAGCACCCAAGCCTCGGCATTGAAGGCCGGAAGCGGCTGAACACGATCACGCAACAACAATCCCACCGCAGCCGCACTGAGCAGGTTCGCGATTACCACCGCACCAAAGATTCCCGGCAAGCCGAGGTCCCAAACAACCGCGGCGACCACACCCGAAGCCAGCAGTAGCAAACGCCCAAGCGCTAATAAAAACACCGCGCGGATGTCTATTTCCGCCCGAAAATAGGCACGGTAAGCACCGCCCAACGCGCTCGGCAGGGCCAAAGCGGCAACCGCCATCAAGGAAACGGGCACCTGTCCGGACGAAAGCGGGCTTACCAAGACGCAAGCGGCCAAGGCCAGAGCACATCCAAGGAGCAGCTTGAGCCCCAAACCGGCACGCAACAAAGTTTCGCGGTCGCAGCCGGCGACGCTCATCTCCCTTACCAAGACGGTATCGATACTGTAGTCGCAGGCGATCTGAAAAAATGACAGGTAGGCGATCAAGAAAGCGTAGACGCCGAACTGATCGGCCGCCAAGCTGCGTGCCAGATAAAGAAGTATGAGTATCGGGAGGACTTTGTCTACGAGTTGTGTCGCCAAGCCGTAGAAAGCCCCGCGACTCAAGCGCCGTCCCATCGAGACCGCCGCCACCCGCGATTCAGCGGCTTTGCGCCGCGCCCCCCGAAGCCGCAGCCAAGGCACGCCCGAACGCTTCGGTTTCCGCTCTTTCGAGCAAAGCCGGCACGCGATCGACAAAGGGCGCGACGAAAGGACGGTAGAGCAAGGCTTGCGAAGGCCCCGCCCAGGAATTGCGGGCAGCCGTGAAGCGCTGCGCCACTTTGCGCATGGCCTGTAGTGTCTCGCGCCTTACACGATCCGAAACACTGTCGATACCGGCCAACAGCCAGGGCGTGGCGCGCAAGTCTCCGCCGTCGCGAATACCCCTGATCAGCAGTAACGCGCTGGGTAGATCGGCAGGCAGTGAGACAGCCTTGGTCCGCTCCGGACTCAAGGATTGCATCCAACGCCTGGCCGCTTGGCGGCGCAGGGCCAGATCAGGATTTATCACATGCTCTAGCGGTCCACTACGCGGCCGGTCGGAAGCACCCGTGGCGGTGGCGGTGGCGAGATCGTCAAGGACACGGCCGGTCGTTGCAAGGCCCGTGGCCGCAGGGCCGCCGGGGGCTACATCATCGCCGCTGCGGCTGGAGACGCCTGGGGCGTCGGTGAGATCGCGCCGAGCAAGTACGTCGAAACGCCCGAAGCGCGCCGCGAGGCCGTAACGGGCGCGCACGAAGTCACGCAAAGCACGATAGTAAGCAGGCGCATCCGCGAAGAAATCCGTGGGATCGTTCATGGCCACCGCGTAAGGAGGAGGATCGGCCCGCAAAGTCTCGATCATCACGGTTTCATCTTCATGGCTAGGGCGGCCCGGATGCCAGTAATCGTGCGGCAGTGGATTGCGCAATCCGGCCGCAAACAAGATCCCCGAGCAAGCCGGAAAAGCGATCGCGGCGTCCCCCGCTTCGGTCCTTTCACGCAAGAAATCGGAAGCCCGGCCAAAGTCGCGCATATCGTCGGCCGCCGCCGCTTCGAGAAAAACATCTACCACTGCGGAAGATACCAGATCTTGCGCCTCGCCCCACGCAGCTAGAGGACCGGCAAGCGACAGGCTCAACTTCATCGCCAACACGAAACCAAAACTCAGTGCGGTAAGCGCGCCGAGCAAAGCCTTGGCGTCGATCCACGGCGGCCAGGCGGCTTTTCGGTAGAGATCACCTGCATGAGCAAGCAAGGCGGCACCCAACACTGCCGAAAGCGGAGCCGACAAGACCACATGCATGAAGTCGTTTCGGGGATACATCTGAAGATACATCGCCACTGCGAAGGGCGACAAGAGTACGAGCGCGGTAAACGCAACGCGACTTTCTGCAGAGCCACTTGCTTTCCCCAAGACACCGTCGCCGCCACTGTCCCCACGGCTCCGGGATTCTCCACTCGCCTCCCACAGCCCGCGTCCCTCGTGCGCCCGGCGAACTTCGCGTTCCTCGTGGATCCGGCCATCTTCCCGATCATCGTACGGCCGGCGAACCTCGTGTCCCTCGTGTGCCCGGCGGCGGTCTTCGCAATCTTCGCGGGTCCGGCGCAACCCGCGCCAGAGTAGATACAAGGCCGCGTAATGTAAGAAGGGCACGACCCATGCCGCTGCATTCTCCAACTGTAACAGCGTGGACCGGGAGAAGCCTTCAGGCATCAACGCGAAGGCCGGAAGCAAATAGAGACCGGCGGCTACGCAGCACGCGACAGCAGCCAAGGGGAGTAAGGGTGCGGCCTTGCCTCTGTTGACCGCGTAAACTGCAGCCGCGGCGGCCGTCAAACCGGCAAGCAGAAGCAGCGCGTAGGGCTCCGCTGCGGGGTAAGGCTGATAGTAAAGTTGCGCCGCGCCCGACCCGATGAACAGCACATCGCGTGCGAAAGCGGCGACTCCCAGCTTGGCGAGCAAGGGCAGCACCCACACCAGAGTGGGCAGCGCAAAAGACAGCCCCAGCACCGCCAAGGCGGGCAAGGCGCGAGCGGCACCGCCGCTCTTGGCCGCGGCTTCTCGCGGGGCGAAAGCTGCCATCGCCGTAAGCAGCAGGGCCGGAAGTATGTGAACCGCACTATCGGCAGTCACGACGGGGAAAGCGAAGGCGGCCCACACGCCCAAGAACATCAGCAAGGCAGCAAGCTGCGCCGCCAGCCCATCACCGCGAGACTTGCGGCCGGCGCCAAG
>JAJRWY010000077.1 GCA_024276575.1 Candidatus Binatota bacterium | reverse complement strand
CGAGTGCGCGAATTTCCATCAGGGCCAGGAGGCTTCGCGCCCCCGTAAACAGGCCGGATATATGTGAGCAACCGACTTTCGATGCTTCCCTTACTCGACCCTCGCAATGCGGGGCGGACCATATATGACCCCCCTACTGAGACCCCTACTTACTACTGACAGGTTCTCAGTGCGGACTGCCATGAACGGCGGCACCGGATAAATCGCGGCGCACCTTTTCCTTCAAGTCCGCCAAGGAGTCGGGCGCAATCTCTACGAAACGCCTGAGGTATTCCCGCGCCTCAGGCTCCCGCCCACTCTCACGGCAAAGCTGGGCCAAATTGTAAAGTGATTCGACATTGTAGGGGTTCAGTTCGAGAGACTCCCGCCAAAGCCTTTCCGCTTCGCTACGGTCGCCGCGGATTCGCTGGATATTGCCGAGGTTGTTGCGAATTTCCGAACTCGCAGGATTGAGAGCCAAAGCCCTGTCGAGTTCGGCCACCGCCTCTTCCAACCGGCCTGCGGCGCCCAAAGCAGCGCCAAGGCTTGAACGGACCTCGTCGCTTCGAGGCAGCAAGGCTGCCGCCCGGCGAAGCAACCGCAGAGCTTCCCCAGTTCGTCCCTGCGCCATCGCAACGTTTCCCGATCCGGCCACGGCGAGCCCGAAACGGGGGTAAATCCGCAGTGCCTCATGATAAGCACGATCTGCTTCGTCAAAGCGCCCGCGCTCGTAATATTCGTTGGCAAGGCCAAGATGCGCGATGCTGCTTTTCGGAGTGCTTTCAACCGCCGATTCAAACAACAACAACTCACTACGCCACTCGTAGGCCCTCGCATTGCTGCGTACAAAGAATGCGGCAGCGACCAATACGGCCGACGCGAACGCGGCACCCCCACCCAACCGTGGCCACCCCGCCACCAACGAACGGGCCGGCACCGAAGTCCGAGATCCTTGAACGCCTTGGCCCAGCACCAGGAAACGCCGGCCTAGACCGGCCGCCAGCGCCGTGGCCAAGCCCATCGAAGGCAGGTACATGAAACGCTCCGCCATGAGCGGCGCGTAGGGAAACAACGCATTAGCCAACACTAGTGCTCCGGAGATGACAAAGAGCGCCAGTCCGAAGAACGCGGCAGGGTTGCGTTTCCAAGAAATCCTCAACCCCATCACAAGAGCGGCCACCGCAAGAAGAGGAGCCAGGCAGCGAAGATCGAAGATCGAGCGCAGAATCGGAAGCTGCTCGTAGGAGTAGTCGACCGAGAGCCTCAACGGAAAAAGGAGCAAGCGCAAATACTCGCCGAAGACTGCCAAGCCGCTGAGCACCCGGACATAGAACGTTTCCGCAACCAGAGGGTTAGCCGCGAAATAAACTTCGCCGCCCTGCGATTCCCCCAATACTGCACGCCGGCACAGTAGGTAGGCCGCCAATACCGCCGCGAACAAACACGGGCGCAACCACGAACGCAGGGCCCGAGGCCGGACTGCGGCCTCGTAGCCAGCAACGAGCAGCGGGTAAAAAACCACACTCTCCTTGCACAACAGCGCTAGGAAAAAGGCCGGGGCGGACACCAACACTAAGAGGGTCCATCCCTGTCCCACCACTTCGCCGTCGTTAGATGAAGAACTCGGTGCGGAGCCACCCACCGCGCCCTCTGATTCGGCATGAGTTCCATGCGGCAGCGATGCACGGCCATCCCGTTGAAGCGGGGGAAAGGCCCGGACATAAGCGAGCAGGGATATCAGTAGAAACAAAGTCGCCAGGATATCGGTACGACCCGATATCCACGCCACCGACTCACTGTTGACAGGATGCAGCCCCCACAGCCAGGCCGCAAGAAATGAGACAATCATGATAGCCGCAGGCCGCCCATCCGCCCGCTGCGGCCCCGGGTCATTCCGCGCGGCGGCGGTACCGCCCGGCGATGGTGACCGCCGACTTTGCCGCGACACTTCCCGGGTCATAGCCGATGGCGTAACGCAGTGGGGCAGAGCCCCCATCAATGAGCAAATCAAGAACATCAACAATACCGCATTGACGCAGTGCAAGGAGATGTTGAGAAGGTGGTAGCCACGGGGGTCGTCCCCGCCGAAATAAAAATTCAAAGCATGGGACAGGACAACGAGCGGCCGGTAATAGCTCTTGCCCGGCCTCGAGGAGGATTCCCAGAAGGCCGAGGAGAAGATCGTTGCCGGGTGCGAGAGGTCGCGAACAAGCGGGCTCTCTTTGATGAAGTAAACGTCGTCGACCACGAAGTCGCCACTCAGCGACGGAGCGTAGGCCGAGAACACCGCAGCAACGAGTAAAGCCGAGGCCAAGAGAAGCCCTGGAGCTGAGCGCAACGCTCCATTCGCGCATCTCACTCGTCGAGGGCCGAGGACTGCCGCCCCTTCCCGGCGGCGAGGCTTTTTGTCGCGATCGCGCTCTGTCATGGCACAGATGATAAGAGTATGGCTTCTGCGATCCCTCTCAAAACCGCGATTGGCAGTCTCACCTCGATCCCGAGTATATTCCAGAGGGTTCGCGGACGAAGCCGTAACCTTTCCCCGGCAACGCCGGAGAGTGGCATGGGGGGAAGAAACAGGTGCGCGAACAGTCTAAGATCGAACCCGGTGGCGGCAAGAAGGCTCTTCGTCACCTAACCAAGCGATGCGATTCACGTCCGCACAGTCTCCCTTAGCCGGCAAGTCCGCCGCTATAGGCCTTTATGGGCCATACCTACTAGCGTTGCTCATTTCGCTTCTATACTTACCGCTGCTTTCGCATCCCTTCATAGCCTTCGACGACTCCGTCTACATACTCGCCAACCCGCAGGTGGTCAGCCCTTCCCTGCATGCTTCCCAGCTGACTACTCCAGCCATAGGTTGGATGACCCCTATCACCGTCAACCTTCAAGCTCTCTTGTACGCAATCGGAGGCGGCTCGGCTTTTGCCTTCCACCTATGCAGTCTCCTGCTCCATATCGCCTTCTGCCTGCAGCTCCTGCGGCTATGCCGCAGCGGCGGAGCATCGAACGGCGCTGCTTTGATGCTGGCCGCACTATTCGCCGTTCATCCCCTCAACGTGCAGACGGTAGCCTGGGCCATCTGTCTTAAGGACTTGTTGATGGCGAACCTCGCCCTGGCTGCGACCTCCGCATGGCTGCGCCTACTCGAACAACGCGCCGGCAAGCCCAATGCAGCCGGCACCATCGCCATCACCTGCGTGGCTCTGGCTGTCGCAGCAATGCTGAGCAAGCCGCCGGCGACGGTCATCGCAGCAGCATGGGCGCTTCACTTGTATGTAGTGCACCGAAGCGGCAACACCGTCCCGCGCTCCGCGCTACTAGTCGTAGGCGTCGTCTTGGTCGGCGGTTTATCGATCGGCGTGATCGACCGCGGCATGCACGACGAGTTGGTAATCCACGATCAACTCCTGGCCGAGAGACCGGCCGGCACCGCTTTGGCTGTGCTCGGATCTCAGGTCTCCCACCTGCTATGGCCGGCGTCCCTTCACCCTCACTATGAACTCGACTTACAAGCCGGGCTGGCCGCCGGTTACATGTGGCTGGGCATTGCGGCGCTGCTTATGCTGGCGCTTGCCGCCGCTTTCGCCTCGCGGCAACCGTGGACGGCTTTGTGGCTCGCTGCGGCCGCGGCTTTTTACTTTCCCGTCAGCAACATCATCCCCTTTCCACGAATGATCTCCGATAGCTACATGTATATGCCCTTCGCGGCGATACTGCTTTCTTCGGCTCCTGCAGTGCGGCGCCTGCACAGTTGCGACAGCCGGCGCAGCTCCTACAGCACGAGTAGCGGCACCGTAGCGGCGCGAACGGCCATGGTAATCGCCGCCATGCTGTTGATCGTTTTGTCGTTGAGAAGCTTCGACCAGCTCAACCGATGGCGCGGCGGTGACCTGTTATGGGGTCCAGTGGTAGCGGCAATGCCGCAAAGTTCACGTGCCCACGCTCTTCGCGGTTATGAAGCGGTCTTCCTGGGCAACAGCAGCGGCGCGGTGGCAGCCTTTCGCAGGGTTTTCGATCTCGGTTACGACCGCGACTCCTTGATGCCACTCAGTGTAGCGCTGGCGAAATCAGGGGACACTACAGCGGCCGAGTGCGTAATGCTCGAAGCGATCAAGTACAGCCGCGAGCGAGTCTCGGCGTTGCGAAATTATGCCGTCCTGATCTCCAACAATCCCAACTACGCCGGTAAGTGGCCACAGCTCGCCGCCAAAGTGCTGCCTGGACCGGCGCGACTCGAGCGCTTCACCCCAGGCGGCGCCAGCGATCGCCGGTCACTTCTCGAACATTACTGGCGCGCGACCTCGGATTCCTGGGACTCGGTGGAATGGCCCCGCGCTAACTGCCCTGACCTACGCTGATTTGCCCTTCGAGCAATCAGTACTCGAGCGGATCGTGATCCTCTCCGTGGCAAAGCAAGTAGCAACGTCCCTTGAAGTCGCCTAGATCTTCGAAGTCCATGACGCCGCTTCCGACCGCAGGCGACACCGTCGATACATCGAAGTTCATCAGGTTCGAATTGTTGGTAAAGTTTCCCTGTGACGAACTTATGCCGTGGGGGTCGTGACACACACTACAGGGGGTGTTTTCTTCCACAATATGCAACCGGTGGCCACGGAAACTCTCGTCATTAAGGATGCTCTGTTCGCTGTGACACTTGTAGCAAAGGTCGTAAAGAGTGAACTTGTAGTCGACTTCATCAAGGGTGTTATACTCGCGCTCGAGTAAGAACTTATACGCCGACCCGTGCGGACCCGCCGGCCGGCTACCGCCCGCACCCGGACCAGCGTCGCTGCTGTGACAGTCCGTACAATAGATAATGGTGGTCTCGTTGTAGGGCGGAAGTAGGCTCGGCACGTTGGGATTGGTCCCGTACGCTTCCACCGGATGAAAAGATGGGCCGTTGGGGTCGAACTGCAAGCGTTTGTCGTTCTCCAGAATTTGCCTGCTAATGGCAGGCTCTGTCATAGAAAACTGAGCGTGGCATTTGAAGCATATTTCGTACTCGAAAGACGCCCTCTCGACCATACGGCCTTCGGCCGTCAAACCGCTTACACCTTTGAGCGCCCCCTTGACGTAAGGTGCCCGCGCACTGTCATCAGACGTCGCTTCATGCGGGTTGTGGCAATCAGTGCACTCGACGTGGTCGTCGAGAGGCAAAGTCGCATCCTCGTCGGGGTTATGAATGTCCGACGTCAACTCCACCGGGTGGTATGACAGCGCAGCGATTTCGCTTTCGATATCGGTAGCCGCCACCTGCCCATTGTGGCACACGAGACAATTGTCCTCTTCAACCTCGTAGTTGAGATTCCAAACGTTGCCCGGGGCGCTGTGCGAGCGGTGGCAATTCGCGCAAGCATTGCGCGCCACCGTATCCAGGTCGCTGTCCGGCCACGGATCCGGTTCGCTGCCGTTCCATTTCGCCTCCGACACGGCATGCGCAGAACTCGGCCACGCCTTCTTGTCGTGGCAGACTAGGCAAAGTGCTGACCGCTCCAGCGGCGCAACCAAGAACTTGCCGAAACCTTTGTCATGAGGGTCGTGGCAAGAAGTGCACTGCAGCTGGCCGAAGGGATCGAGGCGGACTTCGTCCACGAGCGTCGACGGATCGACCAGCTCCGTGTTCTCCTTGACTAGAATATCGTCGTAATCGAACGACACCGGATGGTCGTCGCTCAAGTCGGTGCCCAGGCGCGCCGCCCCTTTGGGCATGAACCGCACTCCGCCCACCATTCCGATCTCACGCTTCTCGCTCAGCACCTTGCCCAAAGCGACCGTCCCGTCGTGACAGGACAAGCACAGTTTACTCGATCCGGTCGGCTGTCCCACTTTCGCGTGCATGGTGGGGCTGTCGTAGGGTATGTAGGTCGCCGTAGAGTCGCTTCTATTCCACCACAAGCCTTCCGTCATACCTCCCATGTGGGGAGTGTGGCAGAAAATACAGACCCGCCCCTCCTTCTCGGCCCGTACCGTGCCCGGTCCGGAAGCGGAAAGATTGTGTTTGGTATCCATCACCCCGGCCATCGCCGGTTGTACGGAGAACCAAGCGATCCACACCAATGCCGCAAGGCACCTGACGGCAGCTGCCTCAGCCCCCGAGATAGCGGAAAACCTGGACCCTCTTGTTGTAGGAATCGCCAACATAAATCCTTTCCCCGCCGGAGATGAAAATCCCCGACGGCAGCCAAAACTCGCCACGCGCTGAGCCGCGCTGACCGAAATAGAGTAACACCCGGCCGTCCTCGTCAAAAATCTGCACGTTGTCGAAAGCTGCGTCGACGACGTAAATGTGTCCGTCGCCATCCACGGCAACGCCCTTGGGCTTCGACAGATGGCCCGGACCGTCGCCCAGCTTTCCGATGCTACCCAACACCTCGCCACGAACCGACATGATTTGGACTCGGAAATTCAGGCTATCGGTGATGTAAAGCCTTCCCTTGTCATCAAGGGCAACATGCGTGGGATAATTGAAGCGGCCCGGTTCAGACCCTCTTCCGCCGAAAGCAACGACTATATTCCCGTTGCTGTCGAGGGCGAGAACCTCATGCCTCATGGTGTCAACCACCCAAAGCCGCTGCGTTTTCGCCTCGAAGGCCAACCCGGTAGGACGCTGCAGCGCACCATCGGCGTCCCAAGGCTCTAGAGATTTACCGGACGAATCGAAACGCCGTATATGCGCCCGCACCGAATCGCTTACATAGGTGATGCCATCGTTATCGTGCGCGATACCGATGGGAGACTGCATGGATTCGTCGTCAGGGTCGGGCAGAACTTGGTGCCTCCCGTTGTCACGGTCGAACACGTGCACGACGCCGGCGCCGGGGTCGCTTATCCACAGCCGGTTGTCGGGGCCTACGCTGATTCCATAAGGGCGCAGCAGGCGCGGCGTATCGCGGCCACTTATCCAGTTCCATACTCTCGAGGCAAAACTCGGTTCTATACCAACATCGCCGGGACCCCGGATCTCACTCTCCCAAACGATCCGCGCCCGCTCGGGCGGCCCGGGCCACACCGGTATATGCTCTTCCTTGACACGGGCCTGCTCACGCGCAGCACTGCAACCAAGCGCCGAAACCAGCAAAACAATCGACAGCGATTTCAACAGAAGGGTTGATGTCCGGCCGGCACTACCGCATCCACACCGCAAAGCCGGTACTAATGCAGCCGCAGGCCAAGGCCTCCGGGCAAAACCTCCTCTAAGCACGCAAGCCTGCGCCCTCACGCCGGGTCCCCCGTCGCGAGGACCGGTGATGGCCCCCACGGTTCCGCTTCAGCACACACGAGCATCTCTGCGGTGTCGGGCACGGAGATCAAAACCTCCTCTCTGCTCGAAAGTAGATGGTATTCAAAAGTTCATCCGAGGTCCTGGTCGTACCGAGTTTGATTTCATTCTGTCGCCAGTCGATGCGATTTTCGATCTTGAAAGTCAATAAACGGTAGCGATAGTTGAAGTCGATGATGCCTCCGTAGGCGGTCACGTCTTGTTCGGGCTCGGTGCTCCGCCGTGCATACACGCTGAAATGACTGATGATTCGATATGGCAGAATGCTCGTTCCTCGCCCGGTAACGCCATAGTACTCCGATTGCCGGTCGCTGTCTGGAAGGTCCGTAAAAGAATACACGACCCCGGCCCCTAGATTCAGCCTTGGACTGACACGGTAACCTACGTCGTGACTAACGCTGTATGTAACCCGCGGCGTAATATCCGACTTTACGTTCTCGTAGCGGGCTCGCGTGTGATTATTTTTGAATACTGCGTCGAAATTCGCATTGAAGTTGGTCTCGTCGGTTATCGTCGAATCGTTTTCACGACCCTGCTTCAAGTCCTGGCTGGTATCACTATAGTTCAGGGTCAAAGTGAAATGATCCAGCAGATGAAGGTTAAAAGACGATGCGTATACGGTGGTGGCGTAGGTTCTCGACGGCTGCAACTCGTACTCATAGTCGACACGCACCACGGGGAACAGGTCGGGGTTCAAATTGCCGAGCGGATTGATCTCCAGCAAAGTCTTGAGGCCGTCTTCGACGATGAAAAAATCCTCGTTCACGAAGAACCGTTGTCCTGACTCCGGGTCGATGACAACTATACTTTCAGAAAGGATAAAGGGTTGCTCCAGTAGGATCAGTTGCCCAAACGCGATGCTATGTCTCTCATCGGCCACCGAACCGAGTGCCCCTTCGTCATTTTTCTCTTCATTGTATGTGTAGCTGGGGTTAAAGCTCAGTCCCATCCGGCCGCCGGGAATCTCTTTCGTATAGCGCACCCCCGCATTTCCAGAGAAACCCGAGGTAGTGCCACTAGTCAGCTCTCCGTAAGTCGCACCAAACGACACCGACGAGAACAAAGACTGATAGAGCCGGTGGTTGAGCCCCAATCGCAACGAATTATACAAAGACTTGTTGTTGCCTGTATCTTGAAAAACCGCGCCATAGGCCAAGTGCGAAGACAGAGATTCGCTGTGTTTCAATATCAGCGCCTCATTGAGAGATGCTAGGTTTCCCTGGATATCACCCGCATCCTGGTGCGCTACGAAATCGCTGGACAAGCGGCCATCGTTGTCGAGGTCGCGTTCTTGATGGAGGCGCAATCGATGACGCTCTATCATCCCACTGCCTCCTTGGGCTTCGGACGCAGTTCTGCGCCAGTCGTAGTCGAGGTTGTTTCGAGTACGACTGGTCTGATTGTCAGCTTCGATATCTACACGGTCCTCGATTCGTTTGTCACCGAAATTCCCGCTCGTCTCGTTCTGTACACGCTCATACGCGAAACGCATGGGAACTTTGTATTCGCCAAGCGTAAGCTTCGGCAAACGCAAAGAGCTACCGACACGAAACACCTGCACTGTACGTCGTTCCTCGAACGGGGAGTCCTGTTGCTGATAAGACTGGCCGATGCTCAAGGACATAGGATAAGGCTTGTTCGGTAGCGCATTCACGTCGACCCCGAAATCGACTTGTGTACCATCGACCTGGGACAACTCGTTTTCCGAACCTACCGCTATGAAATCTTGGTCGAATACCAGTCCCAAGCGGCTGGTAAAATTGATCAGGGCAGGATGATACAACCAACCGCGCGTTCGCAACTTGAAGCCCTCTCGCACGGACCATTCTGAAGTGTCCGCTGGGTCGCCCTTTCCCGAAGTCGTGCGTTCCGCAATGTTGTTGCGAACTTCAAGGCTCAGATTACCGTGCCAACCGTAAAGCTGGTAGGTGGGCAAGCGTCGGCGCCGGCGCCGGCGTGCGTCGGAATCACCGGGGGTGGTAAAGAGAAAGGACAGCACAATCAAGACGATCAGGAAGACACGTCCCCACCTCAGTCCGTGAGCAGCGACCCCCCTATCTTCGAGCGCCCCCAGTATCATCGTTCAGACCTGAGCAAAGCCAAAGGTTCGGAGGCATCGTCTGCCGTTTCCGACCCATCCTTCGCGTTGGAGGCGCCTGAGAATGTGGGTAGCAGCGGCGCCGTAGAACTTAGGTGGGAAGATATGACGGATGGTTTCTCAAACCCTGGGTCCAAAGCGGCAAGCGTGGGAGCGTCTTCCAGCCCGCTCCTGCGTCTCGGAAGAGGCTTGTCCCGTAGTAGAAAACGATCACGCCCGCGGTGCGGATTGTGGCAACGAACGCAGTTCTCGACCACCTGCTCGTCCGGAATCTCCCACTCTGGTTCCGGCGGCGGCTCCACTGTCGATACAGCCTCGGCCTTGACATCCGCCCCCGGCAACAAAGGCGCTTCCCTAACCACCGGCTTCTTCTTGGGTGGCGCTTTATTCTTCGCACGCGGCCAGCCACGTAAAGGATCTGCAGGCTTGTGTTCCGGGACGAAGGCCAAGAGATCGCGGCGCAGATGGCATTGCGTGCACAGGTTCGCCGAGGGCTCTCTCAACAAGAGCTTGGGGTTAGGCGAAGTATGCGCGTCGTGGCAAGCGATGCACCACCCTGAAGCCACCGGACCGTGCATCCACAATCCTTCGTTCACCGAGGAACGCGGATCCAGGAAATCGTGACAGCGTATACAGAGTTTTTGCACCGTCATCTTGAGGCGGCCGGGCTCACCACCGCCCGAACCGGATCCAAAATCTCCAAAACGGCCGCTGGCCTTGGCAAAACCCGAGGTTGCTTCAAAATCGTGGCAGCGTTCACACTCACCGGCCGCATAGGGCCCATGCTCGAACTGTGGACGCCTCCGGGCAATACCGTGCGCGGCCAAACGCGCAGCCTCTTCTCGCTTGGCCGCATCTTTCTCGGCCTTGACCTTGGCCTCGGCGGCCAAGCGCGCCCGTTCCTCAGGAGTGCGATAGGGAGGAACACCATCAAAGAAGAACTCAAGTACGGCATGGCGCTCGATCTCGCTACAGCCGGGGACAACCAGCGCAAACGCCGCACAGACGGCGAGGGCCGGAAAGATTCGTCCCGCTAAACTGCCCACCTTATTCCTCTTCAACTCCGCTTCACGCCCGCCACTCCCCCGCGAGTGTCAGAGCCGGCCTAATCGCTCTCTATCCCGGCGCCGCCGTCCGGATCTTCCGGCAATTTCGTTTCGGGGAAACGACTCTTATCCTTCGGGTGAACGAAGCCGTAAGCCGAAACCCTGTTGGATCCGTAGTTGTTAGCAACCAGAATCACATACTCGAGTTCGAAATCGGGATGCACATACTCCTCGAAGTACTTATTCATGTCGTAGGTGATGAAGACCGAGGCCGGCAGATACATGTCGCCGGGACCCCGGCCTCCACGGCCGAAAGCCATCAAGACCTGCGCGGACTCACGGTCCCAGATCTGCACGTTGTCGAAGGCGGCATCCACTACGTAGAGGTGCCCGTCCTTATCGATCGCCGAGCCTTTCGGCCTGGCGAAAGTTCCCGGACTATCCCCGAGAAGGCCGATGGATTTGATGTAATTGCCGTCGTGGTCGAACTCTTGAACCCGGCCGTTCAAAGCGTCGGTAACGAAAAGATGGCCGCGCTCGTCGATGGTAATGCTGGTCGGAGTCCTGAACTGCCCGTCCCCGGTCCCAAACTCCCCGAAGCTGCGAACCACTTCGCCGGTGCTGCGGTTAAAGACAACCACTTGATGCATACGGCGGTCCGACATGTACAAGAAATCGTCATCCACGGCGACGCCCGAAGGTAGATACTCATCCACCGACCCCCAGGCTCTCACGTAGCGGTAGTCGGAATCGAACTGAACTACCTGTTTGCGCTCGCTGTCGGCAACGAACAGGTTGCCGTCACGATCCACCGCCAAAGCAATGGTACCGCGAAGCTTGCCGGCCTCCTTATCCCCGATACTGTCGAAGTACTCGTTCTCGAGATCCAGGGCCATCACCGTATCCCAGCCCGGATCGGCAACCAATATGACTCCGTCGTACGCGGCTACACTTTGAGGCTTGCGCAGCATCCGGTCGCCGCTGGTGTCGCCCGCAACAAACGTAACCAACGCGCTCTGCGGCGGTTCAACGTCGCGTGCACCGTTATAACGGGTGAGGTACTGCACTCGCGGTCTTTGCGGCGGCCGCGGGTAAAAGACGAACTCTTCATCATCCACACCTGGCGCGGTGGCGGCGCAAGCACTCAACAACAAAGCACAAGCGGCAAGCAACAACGGCGTCTTGGCCCATAGGAGCGCAAATGGGATCTTCCTCATTCTGGTCATGGCAGTGGTCCTCGTGATGAATCGGCGTTCGGTGCCGGTTCTACTATTTTCATCGCGGAAGGAATCGCTTCCCTACGATCGTATTCAACGCTGAGGTGACAAGTTGGTGTGCACCCCCCCCCATCGTCACTGGCTACGAAACCTACGGCCAAGGTCTCCTTTCCGAACGGGATTTCTTCCCGGATCAAGGCCGGATTCAAGGCACGATGAGGCAAGTGGCACATTCTACAACTCCGCCCCGGACGCCGCAGTACGACATGACGATAGTGAAGATTGTCTTCCCCATTGCGAAAGCGCGTAGCTTCCCCGGCTGGCTGTTGCTCTATCATCTCCGCGGCATGGCAGGCATCGTTGAGGCAAGCCGCATAAAGTTTACGGTCATACTCAGCGTAATCAGGCGGCGGAAGCGGTGCGATAAACATCGCCTCCGCTTTCGGAGCATGGGCCGGATGGCAAGGCGTGCAGCGGCCTTGTTCAAGCGGACGATGTTCGTAGACCTGCGGCTTCTCTTGATCATCGTCCGATTTCTCGTCCACCTTCTTCCCCGATTTTTTCTCCCCCGTCTTGGACTTCGGTCTAGGCCTCGGCTCGGGATCGGCCAGAACATGCTCGTGACAGAACCCGCAGAGTTCTCGCTCGGTGCCGCGGAGTTCGGCTTCGCTATCGCCGCCGTGCGGATCGTGGCAGTGCAGGCACAGGTCCCTATCGGCTGGCGCGAACGTGCCGGAAGCACCCTTGGCATGAAAAGGCGGCATTGGCTTATGACACTTGGCGCAAGCTGCGACACCCAGCGCTGCATCCAGAGCTGCCCTCACTTTACCACGGTGGTATTCCGGGACGGGGCCACCATCGCCTCGCAGCGGGTGGCATTGGATGCACTTTCCTTCACTAAGCGGCTGGTGAACGAAAACCGCCGAGGTAACGCCGCTGTGACAGCCGCCGGCCATGCATCCGTCCCCGGCGGCCGGCGATTCCGACGACGCTTGACCCACACACAACGAAACGGTCCCGGCCAGGGCCAGAGTCAAGCTGAGGGCGAGGAAGCTAGCCGGTTTCCGTTCTTTCATGAGCAACTCGAGACACACGGGGTCGGGGGGTACTCCGTACAAAGGCCGCGATACTTTAGTCGCAACACCCTTCCTAGGCGACCGTCACTGAGACCGCCGCCATGCCGAAGGTCGCTAAGAAAAAGGGGCCGGCCATTGAAGGCCGACCCCTTCCGGCACTAGGCCGTTGGTTTGCTTGCCGACCCGCTATTTGTCGTGGCAGGCAAGGCAAAGTCCGCTGGCGCCGGCACCCGTTCCGTCGGCACCCTTCTGGGCGACACGAAGCAGATGGGTTCCGGAAACCGAGACTTTGTCGTGGACATCATGGCAGCTCGAGCACTCGACCTTGCCGTTCTGCAACACCTGAGCGATGGTGCGAGATCCGATCGAGGACGAAGTAGCCTTCAGCCCCGTGTCGGCGATGTCATAAACGATAGAAATCGGATGGTTGTTGGTCAAGCTGGCCGTGGTGTTACCAACCGCGAAGCCAGGATCGTAGTCAGCGTCGATTTCACGGGTGGTGCCACCACCGTAGCCCGCGTCGGCCGCCGTCTTGCCATCGTAGTTGTTCAGAGCGCTCACGCCGTCGTGGCAGCCCAAGCACATCTTGGAGGTGCCGCCCGGCGAGCCGTCGATGGCGCCGTCGATGCTGCTGCTGGTGTACATGGTCCACGAGGTCTTGGTGCTTACATCGTGGTTCCACAATAGGCCGAGGTTGCCGTAACGAACCGCGCCATGGTCATGAGGAACATGGCAGGTGCGGCAAATCTCTTTGCGTTTGTTGTTCCACGCGCTTGCCACCGCATCCGAGTTCTCGATCATGGTCCCGGTAACGCCGGCAACGATGTTATCAGTGAAATCGTGCGGGCTATTGACGATGCCAGCGCCCGAACCTTGCGCCCACGCCGCACTCGAGCTCAAGAGTACGACGACGGCCACACTCAAGGTGAGGGTCATCAGTTTTTTCATTTTGGAGATCTCCTTTGTTCCAATTGCTGTTGCTGCTTCCAACATTCTCTTTCCCCGACACGATCGATATCTGCATAGGTTGTGCCATCAAGTGAGGCACCACGGCGAAGCTTGCCCTCATGGGGTCAGTCATAGCGCCAGGATCAAAACGGCGGGCTAAACTCCATGGCTTTTCAGTCACTTAGACCTGCAACCATACATGGCTGCAGGCCCTCGACAGAGACCTTCAGAACCGTCCTTGGCCCAAAATTGCCGGAGGCGCCACAATGACACCCCGGATTTCTTATAGACCTCATTAGCGCGGAGGGGAGCTTTCCCAGCTTTGAGTACGGCATGAGTTAAGATTCTCAATAATGATTTGCCCTTTCGCCGTAAGGGAAGCGAACGCGGTAAGACAAGCGGACTGGCACCGCGGCGTACAGCCGGGATTGATGCCACCCATATGAGCCGAAAACATCGGTCCCGCCTTGGAGTGACGGGCGTAGGCGACGGCGGCGATGAACCGCTGCTGGCTTCACTGCCCCCGGTACCGTCGCCAAAAGCCCTTAGCTGCCGCCACCATCACCCCCCTGTCTACGCTCTCGAGAGCCAGTCTGCCCGAGATACGCCAACGCGTGACTCTTCTGAGCCGCATAAGCAGGCCCTGCCAGCGCAAGAAACCGCCTGTAGCTACCCTCGGCTTCATTTCTGCGCTCGGAGGCTTCGTAAAGAGTCGCAATGTTGAAAAGAACCGCCACTTGTTCCGGAAGCAACTGCAGCGACCGCTTCCAACTCGCTTCCGCATGCTCGACGTCACCCATCACGAGATAATAGTTCCCCAGGTTGGCGAGCGCGGCTGCATTGTCCGGATCTATCGACAAAGCGCGGCGCCAAAGCGCCGCCGCTTCCTCGAGATCGCCCTGCCGCTGACGCAAACTGCCGTATCGACACAGGAAATCGGCATTGTTGCCAAAAACTTCCTCCACGCGGGCGAAGAATGCCGCCGCCTTGTCCAACTCGCCCGAGTCCAGATACATTTCGGCCAGCGCCAGCTGCGTCTTGTAACTGCCCGGGTATATGCGCAGCGCCTCTTCCATCGACCGGATCGCCCAGCCACGCTGCCCTTGGTTCCACCAAACCTCGCCCAGTTTGTGCCTGAGTTTGGCCGACTGAGGCTGCCCAGACACAGCACTCCGGAACAAGGTGGCTTCGTCGCGCCAGTCGAACGCGTAGCCAACGGTTTTTACACAAAGCAGCAGGCCGGCTGCCACAGCTGCTGCCACCCCCAGCCAGCCGGGGATACGGCCGGACGTCAAGCTACCGCCGGCGGCCGGTCCAACCACATTAAGCTGGTCTCCCAAGGGTACTGAGCTTTCGAGAACGGCCCGCCGCCGCGCCATAGATCCCGCCGCAGATCCCGG
>JAJRWY010000076.1 GCA_024276575.1 Candidatus Binatota bacterium | reverse complement strand
CCGGAAAGGTGAGCTTTGCGCCGCTGCGGCTGATGGTGAGCATCTTGTCTTGTAAGGGTTCTCGCAGATGCTCGAGGACCCTGGGCGAAAACTGCGGAAGTTCATCCAGAAACAGGATGCCGCGATGGGCGAGGCTGATCTATCCGGGCCGTGGATGTAAGCCGCCGCCTACCAGTGCTGCACCGGTGGAGCTGTGGTGCGGCGCCCGGAAAGGCCGCGACAGCATCAAGGGCGAGACTCCCCCGATGCCGGCGATGCTGTGTATGCTACTGGCCTCCAGCGCTTCATCAAGGGTCAGAGGAGGCATGATGCCGGGTAGCCTGCGTGCGAGCATGGTCTTGCCGGAGCCGGGCGGGCCGATCATCAGCAGGTGATGATTGCCGGCGGCGGCGATTTCGAGAACGCGGCGGGCTTGCTGCAGGCCTTTTACCTCGGCGAGATCCTCGATGCTGCTGCTCGCCGCCTCCCTGAGTATTTTCGCCGCATCTACTCGCAACGGTTCGGCGCTGAAACCGCTTCCGGCGAGTTCCATTACCGCCCCGAGAGAAACGGCTCCGAAAACATCGACGCC
The DNA here is from genome assembly GCA_024276575.1 of Candidatus Binatota bacterium. Classification (GTDB taxonomy): domain Bacteria; phylum Desulfobacterota; class Binatia; order UBA1149; family CAITLU01; genus JAJRWY01. The sequence goes on along the minus strand of JAJRWY010000076.1, from coordinate 6,012 downwards.
TTCGGCCATCGCGGCTTCCCGGGCGTTGGCCTCCGGTACGATCAGCCGTCGCAAGCCTGCGCGTGCGCAGGCCATGGCGGCAGGAAGGGTTCCGGGCACCGGCCGTAGCCGCCCGTCGAGGCCGAGTTCGCCGACGAAGGCGGTGCCGGCCAAGCCCTCCTCTGGGCACTTTGCTTCCGCAGCCAGCAAGGCGATGGCGATCGCGAGATCAAAACCCGAGCCGGCCTTCTTGCGGCAGGCGGGCGATAGGTTGACCAGGCAACGGCGCGGCTTGCAGTCTCCCAGTGTCGCGCGAATCGCGGCTCGCACGCGCTCTTTGCCCTCGCGGGCGGCGGCGTCGGGCAGCCCGACCATGTTTAGAATCGGGATACCATTGCCGATACGGGCCTCTACACGCACCAAGTAAGTATCGACGGCTTCATGGGCGCAGGTCGTGGTAGTTGCGAACACGCTAACCTGCATTATTCGTGAAATCTCGTTGCGAGAGTCGCAAGTGCCTGCCGAATCGCCCTGATCAACCCTCGCGCAGCGCAGCGGGCGAACGAGCACGGGCTGAGATGGGAGCCGATTGCGGCTCGTAGCGATTGCGGCTCGTAGCCGAGCTTTCACTAACAATGCGGGTCAAGGCATCGCGTGTTAGCAGCCGGGACGCAATGACAGCAATTTTATCAAAATAAATCCGTATCTTCGCGGCCGCGGCTTGCTCGAGTGTCGCGGCCTGCTGCGCCGCTGCCGGACCTCGTACGGTGATTTAACGCTGCGCTTGTCATATGATCGGCCTGTGATCTTGATGATCGACAACTACGATTCTTTTACCTACAACCTCGTGCAGTACCTGTCGGAGTTGGGGGCGGAAGTGGCGGTGCGCCGCAACGATGAGATCGACGTCGCCGGGGTGCGTTCGATGGACCCCGATGCCATTGTCCTTTCGCCGGGGCCCTGTACGCCCAACGAAGCCGGCGTGTCGCTGGCGGTCGTTTCCGAGTTTGCGGGAGTCAAGCCGATTCTCGGCGTTTGCCTCGGCCACCAGTGCATCGGCCAGGCCTTCGGGGCTTCTATAATACGAGCGGGGCGCTTGATGCATGGCAAGACTTCTCCCATCCATCACGACGGCCGTGGGGTTTTTCGGGGGCTTTCCCAGGATTTCGTTGCCACCCGCTATCATTCTTTGCTGATCGATCCCGGTTCGGTCCCGCCCGAACTCGAAGTCAGTGCCGGCACGGCCGAAGGCGAGATCATGGGAGTGCGGCATCGCAGCCTCGCCGTCGAGGGGGTGCAGTTTCATCCTGAGTCGATTCTTACCGTTGAAGGCAAGCGCCTGCTCGGGAACTTCTTGCATTCCTTATCCGGCTGATTCCGGCCGGCGTTTATTACGTTATTACCTACGGGTACTTGTCCGGGCCGTCGGCGCGCGTTAGCCGGAGGTCTTGGCCGAACGACTCGACGAAGTTTTGACTTGGATGGCGCTGGCCGAGGTGGCGGGGCCCCGGAGTGGGCCTTGGTTGGGCGCTGCGGCGGCACTTGGCAGCGCTCGCAATCTACTGGAAGCCGGCGATGCCGAACTTTCCGGCCTTGGCCTCAACGCCGCAGGGCGGGTGCGCCTACGGGCCCGCCCCGGGGACGAGTTTTTCCGCCGCCGACGCGACCACTGCGATCGTCTTGGTATCGGCTTGTTGGGCTTTGATTGCGCCGGCTATCCGCCTTTGTTGCGCGAGATCCCCGACCCCCCGTTGTTGTTGTATTGCCGGGGGCAGGCGCCCGCTGCCGCGCTAGCGGCGGTGGCTATGGTCGGTTCGCGTAAGGCTACGCGCTATGGCAAGCGCACGGCTGCTGCCTTGGCCGAAACCATTGCGGGTTCAGGTCTCACAGTGGTAAGTGGCCTGGCGCTTGGCATCGACGGCGCGGCGCATGAAGGTGCGCTGCGTTCGGGCTCCACCGTAGCGGTGCTTGCCGGCGGTTTGGACCGGATCTACCCGTCGAGGCATCGGGAACTCTTCTTTCGAGTCATCGAGCAGGGATGCGCGTTGAGCGAACATCCGCCGGGGACGGTTTGCTTGCCACGCAATTTCCCGGTTCGCAACCGCATCATCACCGGCGTCTCACTGGCTACGGTGGTTGTAGAAGCGGGCGGACGAAGCGGCTCCCTGATCTCGGCGCGCCTGGCTCTTGAACAAGGCCGCGAAGTGCTGGCCGTTCCGGGTAATATCGACTCGGCGGCCTCGGAAGGCAGCAACCGCCTCTTGCGAGACGGCTGCACCCCCCTGTTGGAGGCGGAAGATATTTTCCGCGCTCTCGGGATGCCTCCTCCGAAGCCTGCGGGTGGCGGTCCGGAATCACTAAACACAAATGAAAACAAGAGCTTGCCTGACCCGGACGAGGCGGCGCTGATGGCCGTACTAGAGGCCGGGGAGTGTACGGTAGACCAACTCATATCCGGGCTACCGTTTGACGGGGCGCGAGTTATGGAGTTGTTAACTGCGCTTGAGCTTGCCGGCCTAGTCGAGTCGATGCCCGGCGGCACCGTTTGCCGCGTGAACATATCCCGAGTATGAGCGCCGCAACCGGCACCGTCGTAGGGAGTTTCGCCGTAAGATCGCAAAGCGTGCCGTAGCCGACGGCGCGGTGATAACCGCAGGCCGTGGAATACGGCGGAGACGGCCGGGAGACGGCATGGTGGAAATGGTGGGATGTGCGGCGGTGAGTACGGCCGGGCGGCGGCATAGCGAGATGGGGCGGAGGTCCGGCGCGGTGAGACACGGCCGGGCGGCAGCATAGTGAGATGCGGCAAGCCGAGACACGGCCGGGCGGCAGCATAGTGAGATGCGGCAAGCCGAGACACGGCCGGGCGGCAGCATAGTGAGATGCGGCAAGCTGAGACACGGCCGGGCGGCGGCATAGCGAGATGGGGCGGAGGTCCGGCGCGGTGAGAGCACTGCACGGTGAGATACGGTGCCATGAATACAAAAGATTGTAAGAATAAATGTGGCACCGCGAATGCGGAGGGGTCGAGTATGACGACAGCGAGTGTTGAGACACAGAGAGTAGCCGGATATCCGGTGGCCGATTCGAAGGAATGTAGGAACAGATGACCCGCCGGCTTGTCATAGTCGAATCGCCCACCAAGGCGAAGACGCTGCAGCGATTTCTTGGCCCGGATTTCGTGCTCCAGTCCAGTGTCGGGCACATTCGTGATCTTCCGGCCTCCGCTGCGGAGATTCCCGAGCGTCATCGTGGCGAGAAATGGGCGCGCCTGGGCGTTGATGTCGAAAACGATTTCCAACCGCTGTACGTCGTCAACAAAGAAAAGAAGAAAGTCATCGGCGAGCTGAAGAAACGGCTAAAGGAAGTCGACGAATTACTGCTGGCCACCGACGAAGACCGTGAAGGAGAAGCGATAAGTTGGCACTTGGCACAAGTGCTCAATCCCAAAGTGCCGATGAGGCGCATGGTCTTCCACGAGATAACCAAGGAGGCCATTACCCAGGCCCTCGACAATACCCGGGAAATCGATGAGGACCTAGTCCGGGCTCAGGAAGCCCGGCGCATAATCGACCGTCTCTACGGTTATGAAGTCTCGCCGGTGTTGTGGAAGAAGATCGCTCCGAAACTGTCGGCCGGCCGCGTGCAGTGCGTGGCCATTCGCATGGTGGTCGAGCGGGAGCTGGCGCGAATGCGTTTCCGTGCGGCTCACTACCGCGATCTGATCGCGGTCTTCCGCAATGGCGCCGGCAAGGAGTTCGGCGCGCGCTTGCTGAGTCTCGACGGACGGCGCCTTGCCGGAAGCAAGGATTTCGATCCTGACAGCGGCAAGTTGAAGCGGCCGGAACTCGTGGTGCTGTCTGCCGAGGAGGCTGCGGAGCTGACCGCGCGCTTGTCGAGCAGCGCTTTCGAGGTCGAATCGGTTGAAGAGAAATCCTTCAAGCGTACGCCCGCACCGCCGTTCACGACTTCCACCTTGCAGCAGGAAGGCGGCCGCAAGCTGGGTTTCAATGCACGCCGTACGATGCGTGCGGCGCAGAATCTCTACGAACGCGGTTTGATCACCTATATGCGTACCGATTCGGTGGCCTTGTCGCCGGAGGCCATCAGGGCCACTCGCGACGCGGTGTCATCGCTGTACGGGCCTGATTACCTGCCGGCCAAACCGCGTAGCTATCGCAACAAAGTGAAGAACGCACAGGAGGCCCATGAGGCCATCCGCCCGGCCGGCGAGTCGTTCTCTACGCCCCGTGATCTGGCCTCGGCACTTTCCGGAGACGAGGCCAAAGTCTACGAGTTGGTGTGGAAACGCACCATGGCGTCTCAGATGAACGATGCTCGCGGGCGCCGTGTGGTGGTGCGCGTGGCGTCTTGCGCTACGGCGGGCAATGTCCCCGGCGCGTCCGGGCAAGCCGGAGCGAGCCTGGAGGCCGGGCAGGCGCTATTCCAGGCCAACGGCAACACCATCGATTTTCCAGGCTTCCTGCGCGCCTATGCCGAGGGTAGTGATGATCCCGAGGCCGCAGTGGCCGACCGCGAGGTAATATTGCCTCCGCTCGAGCCGGGAGAAGCGTTGGAAGCCCGGTCGATGGAGGTGGCGGAGCATGAGACCCAACCGCCGCAGCGTTTGACCGAGGCTTCGTTGGTCAAAGCCATGGAAGAGTCGGGTGTGGGCCGTCCCAGCACCTACGCGAGCATCATCGATACCATCCAACGCCGTGAGTACACGTTCAAGAAAGGTGCGGCGCTGGTGCCTACCTTCACTGCTTTCGCGGTGGTCAGGCTGATGAGTGAGCATTTCGCCGACCTGATCGATCAGAACTTTACCGCGCGTATGGAGGACAGGCTCGACCAGATCTCACGCGGCGAGTTGGAGCTGGTGCCCTATCTGCGGGAATTCTATTTCGGCAATTCGGACAGTGGCTTGCGGCCCCTGCTCGATAAGGGGGTCGAGAACATCGATCCGCGTACGGTCTGTTCGATCCCGATGGGGCGTGACGAGCAGGGCCGGGAGATCGTGGTCAGGGTGGGGCGTTACGGGCCTTTTCTGCAACGGGGCGAAGATACTGCACCGTTGCCCGACGGCATCTGCCCGGACGAGCTTACGCCGGAGGCCATGTCGGTGCTGATCGAGGAGGGATCGAAAGGGCCGCGCCTGCTCGGCCCCGATCCCGAAAGCGGGCAGCCGGTTTATGTGAAGAAAGGCCGTTTTGGACCTTACGTGCAACTGGGCGACGTCGATCCTGATTCTAAGGAGAAGCCGAAGATGGCTTCCCTGCTGCCTGGAATGAAGGAGGAATCGCTGGAACTCGACACTGCGCTGAAGCTGCTGAATTTGCCCCGCCTAATCGGTGAGGATGACGCCGGCGTGGAGATCCTCGGCTACAACGGCCGTTACGGGCCCTATATAAAGCGTGGCAGTGATAGCCGCAGTCTCGAGGAAGGCGACGACCTATTGGCCTTGACCCGCGAGCGGGCGCTCGAACTGCTTGCCCAGGAACGCAAGTTCGGAAGGCAGAGCAGGGCGCCGATCAAGGTGTTCGAAAATGTCGAAGCGCTGGGTGGGGTCGATGTGCGGCTGCTCAAGGGCCGTTACGGCCCCTATGTTACCGATGGGGAGACCAACGCGTCACTGCCGCGCAGCATCGCCGATCCGGAAAGCTTGGAAGAGGCCCAGGCTGTAGAGTTGATCCTCGAACGCCGGGCGAAAGGTCCAGCGCGGCGCAAGACCAAGAAAAAAAAGGCGAAGAAAACCGCCAAAAAGAAAACCGCGAAGAAGGCAGCAGGGCGAAAAAGCGATACCGGTAACGGCGCCGGCGGGGGAGCCGCGCGCAAGACGGCTGCGGTCAAAAAGACGGCAACTAGCAAAAAGAAAACCGCGAAGAAAACCGTGAAGAAGGCCGCGTCCAAGAAGTCCGCGCCAAGCAAGTCTACGACAAGCAAGTCTGCCGGGAAGGCGGCCGCTGCACCCGGACATCCGGATGCTTTGAGCGGCTCCGGCACCGGCTCTGAATAGGTTTTGCGCCGTGGGTT
>JAJRWY010000075.1 GCA_024276575.1 Candidatus Binatota bacterium | reverse complement strand
GCATTCAGAGGTCGTAGTCTGGCGATGGCGATGGCGGGCGGTAGCATTCAGAGGTCGTAGTCTGGCGATGGTGATTGTGGGCGGTAGCATTCTGGGATCGTAGTTTGGAGATGGCGATGGCGGGCGACAGCACTACAGCAGGGGGTAAGGCCGCGGCCAATGCGACTGCACCGCCACCGTTGCCTGTGGCTGTGGAAGAAGCCCTGGCCCAGGCCGCTGCGCGCTTCGGCACCCCCTGTTACGTTTATTTCCTTGATGGGATCTGCGAGCGCATCGACGCCGTAAGCGCGGCTTTCGACGGCCGCTTCGTGCTGAGCTACGCGGTCAAGGCCAACCCCAACCCTACTTTGCTCGAGAGGCTGAACGAGCGTGTTGGCGCTTTCGACGTCTCCTCGATCGGCGAAGTCGAAGCCGTGTTGCGTGCCGGAGCCGGGCCCCAACGCCTGAGTTTTTCGGGCCCCGCCAAGCGCGAAGACGAGATACGCCGCGCGGTTGCGCTCGGGGTCGGTGAGATGGTGTGCGAGTCACGCTGGGAGATAGAACTGCTCGACAGTTGCGCGGCCGATGCCGGCAGGCGGGTGCCTTTCCTCGTGCGAATAAATCCCGCCAAAGCGCCGAGGCACTTTCAAGTGAGCATGGCCGGGCGTGCAACCCAGTTCGGTGTCGATGAGGAGAACATGGATGAACTGCTCTCCCAACTCGACTCCTGGAAGAATCTCGACTTGCAGGGCTTCCATATATATTCGGGCACCAACTGTTTGGACGTCGATGCACTGGTCGAGAACTTCACGATTTTCGCCGGCCTGTTCACTCGCTTCAGCGAGAAGTTCGAGATCTATCCGCGTAAACTCATCTTCGGTTCGGGTTTCGGTGTTCCCTATACGGCCAAGGAGCAAGAGCTGGACTTCGCAGCGCTCGCGCCAAGAATAAACCGCGTCGTCGACGAGATGAGGCGCTCGCCGAACCTTTCTGAAGCGGTGTGCGCTTTGGAACTCGGCCGCTATCTAGTGGGCCCCCCGGGTTATTTCCTGACCTCGGTAGTCAACGAGAAGCATAGCCGTGGCACCGACATTCGAATGTGTGACGGTGGTTTCAATGCCCACCTCGCAGCCTGCGGGATGCTCGGCTCGGTGATTCGGCGAAACTGGCGTATGTGGAAGCTGGGCGGCGGCGGTGAAAGGGCCGGCTACATGCTGACCGGGCCCTTGTGTACGACTGTAGATGCGCTCGCGCTGAAGATCGAACTTCCGCGCTTATCACGCGGCGATGTCGTGGCGATCGGATGTTCCGGAGCCTATGGTTTGAGCAGTAGTCCGTTACGCTTCATTTCACATCCCGAACCGCTGGAGATCATGGTAGAAGGGAGCGGTCCTGACGCCAAGATGGCCGATATCTCGGACCATTCCCGGCAAGGAACGCAACGGTGAACGAAAAAGACATTCACGCCGGGGAGAGCCGCGCCGAGGAGGGCTATGCCGGGGAGAGCGGCGGCGATGGCCGTAACAGTGAAAATCGTGCGGGGGAGTCCCGGACCGTTGGAGGACGCGACTACGAGGGCATAGTGGTGCTGGGCGCACCGCGTAGCGGAACCACCTTGTTGCGCCGTTTTCTCAACGCCCATCCTGCCATCGCATGTCCGCCCGAGACCAATCTGCTGAGTGCGTGCGCGCGCTTCTTGCAAGAAGAGCCGACCGTGGACGGCGCCACCATGGGCGTGGTTCCGGGCCTGGGTTTTTGCGGCTTCTCCGAGCAAGAGGTTCTGGAGCGCTTGCGCGAGCTGGCCTTCTTCTTCATGCGCGACATAGCCGCGCGCGAGAACAAGCCTATCTGGGCGGAGAAGACGGCGTTTTCGGTGTTTCATCTCGACGCCGTCGAGCGTCTCTGTGCGGGTAGCTGTCGTTTCGTTTGTGTGTTCCGTCACGGCCTCGACGTGGCGTGTTCGTTAAAGGAACTGACCGACACCATGGATCGCTACGCGGCGGAGCTGCTTCCCTACATAAACCGCAACCCGCGGCCTTTGGAGGCTTTCATCCAAGCGTGGTCGCACGCCTGCCGTGGATTGCTCGACCTGCTCGAGCGCAGGCCGGAATTGGCGATCCGTGTCGATTACGAGAAGCTCGTCGAGCACCCGGCGGTGCAGCTCGATCGTTTGTTCGAGTTTCTCGAGGTTCCGGCCGATACGGATGCTGTGTGCCGCGCCGCCTTCGATAACATGGACTCCGGCGGACTCGGCGATTGGAAGACCTACAGCACTACCAAGCCTGAACGCGCGAGCCTGCAGCGCTGGCGTACGCTTTCGGACGAGACTGCGGGAAGGCTCGCGGCCATCGCCAATCCGGTATTGGCAGAACTCGGCTACGAAACCATTGAGATGGCGTCTTTGAGCGAAGAGGAGTCGCGCCGGCGGCTGCAGTTGAGCCGCATGGTAAGCCAGTTGAAATCCAAACTGCCCGGTGACGCGTGAACCGGATCAATAGGTGAATCCGATGACACTCGAGCACGATGACACGTGAACCGGATTATAGGTGAACCGGATGAAGCTCGAGCAGAATGACGTTTGAGTACGATGACACGTGAACCCGATGACGATTGATTCCCATGGCAAAGATGTCGAAGTGAGGGGCCGGAGCGCGCGGCCGGTAGCTGTGTGACTCGAGAACCTTCTTTAATGCAAGGTTTCATAGATCGTTTGTTGCGGCCCAGTCTGCTTTCTTGCGCCGGGGCTTTGCTGTTTGCGTTGGGGCAACTGTTTCTTCTCGTTCTCTACGCTACGCCTCAGCGTCTCGCCGCGATCGACCCGGGGTATCTACTTGCCCACGAGTTTGACGATTACGGGCGCGTAACCATGGAGGTACTGCGCTATTCCCTAGCGGACGAACCTGTGCCTGCGTTGGTCTATGCCGGTTCTTCCACCAGCCGTGAGTCCCTTGACGACGAGGACGAGTTACGCCGCCGTCTCTCGCAGGTCGCGGGAAGGCCGGTCGGGGTGCATCTATGGAGCCATTCCTGGCAGACCTTGTGGGAGACCGGAATCCTTCTCGATCAGTTGCCGGAGTCCTTTCGCGGGGTGATCGCAATATCCACGACGCCGTTTCGACTTGCGCGCGATGGCAGTTGGCTGAAGCGTCTGTCCGAGCATCCGACGCTCGGACTTTATTCAGCGTCGTTCGACCGGGAGCTTGCGGCGGCGGGGCTGCCGCCCAGGCGTCACAGCGGTTTCTATTTGCTTGATCATCGAGAGTTCTTCCTGGCCCGCCGCGTGTTCTTCCGCCGTTTGATCAGCGGCCCTATCGAACATGCGCGCCATTGGTATCGTGAGGCCAAACCTTGGAATGAGCGCGAGTGGGACGCTTTTACGCACAACGCGACGCAAGCTTTGGCCGATCTCGAAAATGACATGCCGGAGAATCTGCGGCGCCTCGCCGGGTTGATAGACCGCTATGAGGGACGCGCTGGAGTCCGTGTGGTACTGGTGGAGACGCCGCGCAACCCGCGTACCGAGGCGTTACTGGGGGAGCGGTTTCGATTCTATCAAAGCGCCTTGGCGAGCTTCGCAGCCGGGCGCGGAGTTCCCTACTGGGATTTCAGTCCGGACTTGTCGTTCGTGGCCGATGACTTCTACGATTGGGGACATCTTCGCAAGATCGAGGCTCAGAAGCGCTTCCAGGAGGCCTTCGGCGACAGCCTGGCACCGTTGATGGAGTTCCCGTTGCAGGCCGCTGCAGGCGTTCCAGCGTCCGCCTCAGCCGCCTTGCCCTTCGCAGCTTTGGAGAACGCGTCATGAAACTTCTCGATGTACTCGCGGTTGCGCTGCGCATAACCGTGCTGGGTGAAGCCTTGTTTATCGCTTTGATCTCCATACTGGCGATGGAGTCGGGAGCCCTGGTTTTCCGCTACGCCGGGTTCTGATCTTTGGTTACATCCGCTTACTTCTGGATTTTTCTGTTCGCTTCGGTCGCCGTGTACTGGAGCTTGCCGCGCGGGCGTACGCTCTTTCTCGCGGTGGCGTCCTATGTCTTCCTGTGCTTTTGGGATCTCGGGGCGGTCGTCGCGCTAAGCGTCATGGGCTTGGCCTTTTATTATGCGGCGCCCCGCCTTGCCCGCCGCGACCGTGGCGGCCGTGTCTTGCTCGCCACTCTCATCCTCGGCTCGCTCGGCTATCTGTCGTACTTCAAGTATCTGCTGCCGCTTGCCTATGCTCCTCAACTTGCCGAGTCCGTCGAACGGCTACGGGTGCCGCGTTTTTTCGAATCGAGCGCGCCCGACTTGCTCATCCCTTTGGGCGTGTCCTACTTCACCTTCAAGCTCATTCACTACGCGGTCGAGAGCGCTCGCGGCCGCATGGCGGCCCACGACCTGAAGACGTTTTTCCTCTATCTCTTCCTCTATCCGATATTCAGCGCCGGCCCGATCGAGCGTTTCGATCACTTTCTGGCCGAGCGCGAAAATGCTTTGACGCGACCTGCGCTGAGCGAGGGCCTGACGCGTATTCTCTACGGCCTGATCAAGAAGTTCTTTGTCGCTGAGTATCTGCTGTTGCCTCTGCTCAAGGCACCTTCGACCCGCGGTATTCTCGAAGACCTAGGCGATCTCAGTCCACTAGTGGTCTGGTGGCATTGCTCCTTGACCTTCCTCTACGCCTATATGGAGTTCGCCGGCTACACGGACATCGCCATCGGCGCTTCGCTCTTGTACGGCTTCAGAATTGCCGAAAACTTCAATTGGCCCTTGGCCGCCGTGTCGATATCGGACTTTTGGACGCGTTGGCACCGCACCCTTGCCGCGTGGTGCCAGTCCTACATCTATTTCCCGATCATCGGTTACACGCGCAACGTATATCTAGCCATGTTCCTGGCCTGGGGTGCCATCGGCCTGTGGCATTCGGCAAGCCCCAATTGGATCGGTTGGGGCCTCTATCACGCCGTGGGCATCATCGTACGCCTGCAATGGCGGAAACTGTTGCGGCGTTACAAGTGGCGTTACGACAACAACGTTTTCTACGCAGTGTTCTGTCGCTTGATAACCTTGATGTTCGTGGCCGGTAGCTACGCCTTCATCGTCACCGACCACACCGGTGGCATCCGGGAGGCGATGAGATTGCTGGCCAAGTTGGCCGGCATCGATGTATAGCCTGCGTTATTCGCTCAAAGCTCTGCTATGAGCCGCACTCTGCAGCCGGGAGCCCCATCCGGCCGGCATGAGTGCGGCAATCGCGTCCCAGGCCTTCGCTTTTCCTCTCATCTATTTCCTCGACCGGATCTTCGCGCGTAGCAACGCCGCAGCCGTGGCTTTCTCGGGCCGTCTCATCGCCAACTGTGCAGTGCCGAGCCGGCAGGCTCTATGCTTGTCCCAGCGGGCCGTCGTTTAGCGACAGGATACACCCGCGCTGTGGCTCGACTTGCCCCCCAAGCATTTCAAGGTAGACGCGCTTGACGCAATCGGGCCCGTAACCGTAGTCGATTTCAAAGCGGCCGCCGAGCTGCTCTACGAATCTTGCCCACGACTGTCCTATTCGCGCTTGAAGCCCCTGCGGCCCCCAGTCGCGGCTTCGCAAGGCCACTCGGTCCGGCGCGAAGAACAACACCGGCGCCGGACCCGGTAGCCCGGCCGGCGCTCCGATTGCCCGGTAATGGGTGGCACCTACTTGGCAGCTATAGTTTAAAGCTTGGTCGAAATGAGAGTGGACCCTGGCCAGCAGATTTGCATTGCCGGCCATGTCGACGAACACCGAGGCGCTAGCCGGGTCCAGGCCTTCGAGTTCGTCGTAAACCACGACTTCGTCGTAGCAACCGAGTCCGGCGACGAAAGCGGCGTTGCCGGCGGAGGTCAGGCCCACGACTTTGGGGCGCGCAGCCGCTTTGCTCGAAAGCTGCTGTGCCAAGGCCACCGCCGTCTTGCTCGAAGCACTAGACAGCAGCACTTGCGAAGCCCCGAAGTAATCTTCCTCGGCCAGCAGGTCGTCGATCAGGAAAGCGGTAGTGAACAAGGGGCGGAAGAGCATCTGTTCAGCCTCGCGACCGGCTTCGTAACCGGGATCGCAATGGGTTCTGACGTAGTGGTTGTATAGCGGGTGCAGATGGCTCCTGTGGGCAGCGCCGTCGTTGAAGCTTGCCTCGGTCACGGCGTCGGCGTCCACCCGCAAATGCGTAGACATGGGGAAATAGCCGAAGACGCGCTCGCCTACGCTCAGGCCGGGGTGTGCGCTTTGCACGATCAGGGCGAAGCCCCAAACCGGAACGCGTCCGTAGCCCTGCGGGGCAGGAAAGAAATCCCAGTAATTCATGGCTTCACCGAAAACCGCGTAGGTGATGTTGTTGGCAGTCAACGCGAAAGCGTCGATGGCAAGTAGCACTTGTCCGCCGGCCAGTTCCACGGAGCCGGGGGCGGGGGCCGGGCGTATCTCGATATGGTCGAGTTTGTTGCGGTCGACGATGAGATCCATGGCTTCGGGCGCATCGCTGGGTGTGGGCATGGCTGTACTCCTTGTTCGTGCTTGTTTGGGTAGGGGCAGGCCGGCTAGCGGAGCGCGGGCTGAATGAACTGTCCGGGGTCGAGTCGCGGCAGTGAGAGCGCTATGAAAGCGGCCACCAAGAACAGCAAGGCCAGCATCCATAGCCACGAGACCGAGGCTCCGGTCCCTCCGCGGCGGGCGATTTCGGGGAGCGGATCGAGCGGGAACGAGGCTCGCGCCTCGTCGATTACACGTGTGGCGCGGCGGTATAAAACTACATTGGCAAGGAAGCCGAACGCCGCCATTTCGGCTAGGCTCCAGATCGTCGGGTTCACACCGTCGGCTTGTAAGGCCACTCCCAGTATCGACATTCCGAAACCCAAGCCCATACCCCAAGCCCACATCCTGCGGTGGATGAACCATGCAACATTGAAGAACGCCGCCGCCCAGTTGAAACCGGCGCTTTGAGCTAGGCCGCGGCGTAAGGGGCGCCACTTGGCCAGGTAGTAATCAGCTGCCTTCTCACCCACAAAGGCCCTCAGCTCCTCGTCGCTATAGCGGGTGGGAGAAGCGCCGGTAAGTGCGTCCATGTCGTAGGCGGGCGGAACGTTCATCTAATCGTTAGTCGTTATCGTGCTCATGCCCCGGGGCGGGGACGTCAATGCACACTACTCGCCGCTTCGTGTCTTATCCAGTTGGGCGGCTAACCAGTTGGCCGTCAATTAGCTGGCGGTCAAGCAGTTGGGCGGTCGGTCGGCAGATGCTTGCGGTTCGTAGCAGAGCTTTCATGAACAACGTCTGCTAAGTCCCACACATTACACGGGCAACGCAAAAACCGGCCATCGAATCATTTTTACAGCCTATTACGGTTGCGTTGTGAATACGATTCCCAACGTGCGACACCGATGGGGAAAAGCGCTGTCAGCAGGCGGGCTTGGCGTGTTGCCCGCACTCCGGCAGCGCGGCTTGGATAGGGAGGGCGTCCGCGCTACGAAGGTGGCGCCCGACGGGTTCCGCCGTGCCGGCGCCGCAAGCGGCTGGAGGAACCTCCCTTTGCAAGAGAATCCGCTGCCGCGACCCGAAATGACAAGTGGCGGGACGCGCCCAAAAGCGTCGGAGAATCAATATGAACAGAGATCTCGTGATCGGCATGGCCGGTTCGGGAGGAGACGGCATCGTTAGCGCGGGAGAGTCTCTGATCGCCGCCTGTGCGACCGAAGGCTACCATGCGATGATGACCAAGAGCTTCGGCCCGCAGATTCGCGGCGGAGAGAGTTCATGCCGGGTCCGTTTTTCGCGTGCGCCGGTACTCAATCCCGGCGGCGCTTTGCATGTGGCAGTAGCTCTGAACTGGGATGATTTCTTGAAGTTCGGAGCGGAGCTTCCCATCGACGGCAATACCGTAGTGATCTACGAGGCTGCCACCGGAGTGGATCCCGACGACCTTCCCCTGGTTGGCGTAAGCCCGGCCGAGGTCGTAGCTGTGCCGATCGGAGAGATGGCCCGCAAGTCGGCGGGTACCGACAAGGCCAAGAACACAGTGGTGTTGGGATTGCTGTCTGAGTGGTTTGGAATTCCGGCGGATGCGTTGTTGCGCGGCATTCGCAAGAAATTCGAAAAGAAAGGCGAGAAGCTCGTCGAAGCCAACAATCAAGCCTTTGCCTGCGGTTCCGACTACGCGCGTGAGAACCCCTTGATGCTGGCGCGTTCGGTACCTTTGCCCGCCAAACGCAACAAGAAAATGCTGACCGACGGTAATGATCTTTGCGCCGCCGCGGCGATTTTTGCGGGCTGTGAGTTCTTCGGCGGATATCCGATCACGCCGTCCACCGAGGTCATGCAGTTCCTGACGCGCGAGATCTGGAAGTACGGAGGCGCGGTGCTACAGGCCGAAGACGAGATCGCTGGTATCGGAGCGGCCTTCGGAGCTTCTTTCGGCGGCAAGAAAGCGATGACTGCGAGTTCGGGGCCGGGCATCTCGCTGAAAACCGAGATCATGGGTTTGGCGACCATTGCCGAGATCCCTCTGGTCATCGTCAACGTTCAGCGTGGCGGCCCCTCCACCGGTATTCCTACCAAATCGGAACAAGCAGATCTGTTCCAGGCCGCGTTCTCGGCTCACGGGGATGTGGTGCGTCCGGTGCTGGCGCCGACTTCGGTGGCCGATACTTTTGAAGTCACGGTCAACGCTTTCAACATTGCCGAGCGCTACCAAACACCGGTAGTCATTCTATCGGACCAGGAGATTGCGCAGCGCAAGGAAGTAATCGACGTAATCGATACGTCGAAGTTCAAGATCGAGGAACGGTTGTTGCCCGGTGCATCGGACCTCGAGGACTACCGGCGCTTCCGCTTTACCGAGAACGGCGTGAGTCCGATTTCCCATCCGGGAATGAAAGGCGGCAATTACCTGGGCTCGGGAATCGAGCACAACGAGCACGGGGATCCCACTGCAAGCGGCCGCCTGCACGCCAAGATGAACGAGAAGCGGATCTCCAAGTTCGACCCCTTACGGACCGACAATTCGTTGTTCTCGATAGAAGGTGCGGACAATGCACCTTTGGCCTTGGTCAGTTGGGGTTCGACCGCTGGAATCTGCCGTGAAGCGTTGCGTCTGGCGGGTGAACAGGGACTCCAGGTCAAGCTCATCGTTCCGCAACTGATCTACCCGGTCAACGAAGATATCTACAAGCGTTTCTTTGCCGGCGTTGAGGCCGGCCTAGTGGTTGAGCAGTCCCATCTCGGGCAGTTCTACCGTCTGTTGAGAATGTATGTAGATGTTCCCGGCGGCATCGCGTCTTTTTGCCGTTCCGGTTCCAATCCCTTCGATCCGGCCGAGGTCGTGGCTCAACTTCACGAGAAGGCCCTGGAGATTCAGAGGCGCAGCGCTGATACGCGCGTACCGCAAGAGTAAGGATCATGACGACATCGAGTGTTGCTACAGAAGCTGCCGCGGTTGCGGCGCCGGTTTTCTCGCCAAAGGATTTCAAGAGTTCGCTCAAGCCGATCTGGTGTCCGGGATGCGGCGACTTCGGCGTGTTGCAGGGGATCTACCGGGCCTTGGCGGCCATCGGACGGCCCTCCCATGAGATCGCCTTCATTTCGGGAATTGGCTGTTCGTCTCGAATCCCGGGCTACACCACCGCCTACGGATTCAACAGCGTGCACGGAAGAGCGCTGCCGATCGCCCAGGGGCTGAAGCTGGCCAATCCGGATCTGCTGGTGCTGGTGGCGGGCGGTGACGGCGACGGGTTTTCGATCGGTGGTGGCCATGTCGCTCATGCGATTCGCCGTAATCAGGATCTGACCTACCTAGTGATGGACAACCAGATCTATGGGCTTACCAAGGGGCAGTTGTCGCCGACCAGTCGTAAAGGTCTGCACACCGTTACTTCCGCATACGGCAGCCTGGAGAATCCGGTGAATCCTTTGATGTATGTGATGGGTTACGGCGCCGCTTTCGTGGCTCAGGGAACACCTGCCGATATTCCGGGACTCGCCGCGATGATCGAGGAAGCGATCCGCTTCCCCGGGTTTGCTTTCGTGAACATACAGTCGCCTTGTGTCACTTACGGCGAGCCGGATCAGCAAATAAAGGTGCACAAGAAAGTGATGAAGCGCCTGGAGGATCTTGGCCACGATAGCAGTGACCGTGTCCAGGCTTTCGATCGAGCGCAATCCTACGGTTCAGAACTGCTTACCGGAGTGTTTTTCCGCGATCCGGATCCGCCTCCCACATATGGTAGTCTGATTCGCGCCCGTAAGCAGGAGCTGATGGCGTCCGCGCCGCGCCGCGAGGACATTCTCGATATGTTCGTGCAAGACTGAGGGAGGGGACGATGAGTAGCACCACCGGCATCGATTTTTCCACGCTGAGTTTGCGCGACGCTTTGGACTTGGCAGTTCTGATCGAGGAAGAGGCACGCGACCGTTACGAGGAGTTTGCCGAGCAGCTCGAGCTTCACCATACTCCCGAGGCTGCGAAGTTCTTCCGCGAAATGGCGGGCAACGAAGAAAAACATCGCAGCCAGCTTGCCGCGCGGCGGCGCATCAGTTTTGGCGGCGAAGCATCGACCGTGACTCGCGCGATGATCTTCGATGTCGAGGCTCCCGACTACGACGAAGCCCGTGCTTTCATGACAGTGCGGTCGGCGCTCGAGGCGGCAATGCGGGCCGAGGAAAAAGCCTACGATTTCTTCGCGGCCGCGATTCCCAATGTGCAGGACGACGAAGTGCGCAGCTTGTTCGAAGAACTGCGCGATGAAGAGACCGAGCACAAACGCATGGTCGCTGAGCAACTCGAGAAAGCGCCTGCGGACCCGGAGATCGACGAAGAAGCCTTCGGCGACGACCCCGTTTCCCACTAGAAAGGAGACGGTGGAAACGGCGCCTTCCATCGCGGCCAGGCGCCAAGTTGTGGCCGCCAGTCCCGGTTGCTAGAACTCGGTCCTACCACTTCGGAGGGGTGGCCGAGTCCGGCTGAAGGCACCGGTCTTGAAAACCGGCGATCCGCAAGGATCCGCGGGTTCGAATCCCGCCCCCTCCGCCATTTTCTCAGGTCGCTGGCTCGATTGTTTCCAGGGGTGCCGGGACCCACGTTAGCCGTATGCGCTTTGTTGCGCGCTTCCTGCAAAAGATTGCCGGGTGAGTCTGGGACCCAGCGAGGGGGCGCGGGTATCCTCACCGTCTGCGGGTTTTGTAAAAACAGCTTGGTTTTTAGGAGTTTCCGCCGTTTGTGCCGCTACGATGGCCGTGCCTAGAGCATGGCACGTGCCTTGCTTTCTCTACTGCGAGTGCGATGCGACGCACGAATCGGAGACAGGAGAATTACGATGGCAATGGCAGCAACGGCACAATCTTTCGACTCGGGACTTAGTGGCGACGTGGTGCAAGAAGCTCTGGCGGAAATCCATTCGCAACTGGCGCAACTTGCCGGTCTGCTGCGAGACCGTGGTCACCGGACGCACTCCATATCGAGAGCCGTCGCCGAGATCTCCCAGGTGACCCGTCTCGCCGAAACCCCGGCCATGGGCCCCCAGGTGACCCGGTCCGCCGGAACTCCGACCGTGGCCTGCCAAGTGGCCCCGTCCGCCGGAACCGCGACCGTGGCCTGCCAAGTGGCCCAGTCCAGCGAAACTTCGACCATGGATCTCCAGGTGGCCCGTTCTAGCGAAACCTCGGCTGTGGCCTCCGAGGAGAGCGTAGTTTGGCGAACGAATTGGCAGCCGCGGCTTGTCGGAACAACGCGGCAGGCTGTGACTGGGCGTGAGAGCGTTCAGCAAACGACGGAGCCCCAGGCCAGCGGCGGGAGCGAAGTTGAATGCGCGGGTGTCTGGCCGACCTTCCCTGAGAAGTCTGAACCCTCGCAATGCACGAAGCCGTCCTTGCAGTCGCGTGCTCGATCGGTTGTGCGACGGCCGCGGACGGCACCGCGCCCAAGGCCCTGTGCGCCCGCGCTTCCCGTACAATCGCCGGCCGAGCGCCGTGAAGAGCAGCTTCGACTGGCCTCATACCCCGAGCACATCGCCCGCAGCGTTCGTCTATCACGTCGTTTCCGTCCTGAGGCCCCTTTCGAAGAATTGTTGGCAACTGCTCGAGCGGAAGCCGAAGCCAAGACCACGAAGCGATCCTGGTGGCGGCGCACCGCCTAACAGGCAGTATTCACGAAAGCTTTGCTAGGAGTCTTGAACGTCTGCAATCTCGGCCCGTGCTCATTTGCCCGCTGCGCTGGCTCGCGGGCTCACGGTTCTCCTTGATGTAGTGCCGCTACGCCTGCGGGTTGCAACGTTGCGCGTGGGTTGATTTGGTCGATCCCACGGATGCTTGCGACTAGGATTCATTCATGAACAATGCCGGATAAAATGCCGGATAAAGAGACCGGTGCGATCGGGGACGGGTGAAGCCCATGGGTGATGTGTCCGGCTAGAGTGCGTCCAGATGGTCGAGGAACCCCTGTAGGTTGCAGGAAACACGGCGGCCGTCGCCGCTAGACTGGCTCGTCTGCGAGATTAGAAACCGGCGAGTAGCTTTGATCATGCCGGCAGACCTGTTCAACCTCGCCATGTCATCCGGACCGGGCGCAGAGGTCAACTTTATTTCCACCGCCCATAGCTCTTTTCCGTAGTCCAGTACGAGATCGATTTCATGTCGATCGTTGGTCCTAAAATAATGGGCCTGAAAGCTTAGTCCCTGCGCCGACAAAGTACTGAGAATGGTTTCAATGACGTAGCCTTCCCAACTCGCCCCAACCCACGGCTGGTTGAGTAGCGTTTCGATGTCCGGCACGTTTAGCAGTGCATGGAGCAGGCCACTGTCTCGCCAGTAGACTTTTGGGCTCTTGACTAATCGTTTCTTGATGTTCGCCCTGTATGGTTGCAGTCGCCTAATTAGGAAAGCTCCAACGAGATAGTCCATGTAACTATTGATCGTGTGGTAGGAAAGCCCAAGACTTTGTCCCACTTGGGACGCGTTCCATATCTGCCCGTTGAGTGCTGCCAGCATGCGCAGCAAGCGGTCTGTTGTTTGGGGTTTTGCAGGTAGCCCCCACGTTGGTAGATCACGCTGACTTAGTAGCGAAACGTAATCGAGCTGCCAGTGCGGGTATCGCTTGGGTGCCAACACTCCGCCGTCCGGATATCCGCCAAACAACCAACGCCTGTTGCGAGAAGCCTTCGTATTCAGTTCAGTCAGAATCAGTGGCGTTAACTCGACAAGGGAGAGACGGCCCGCAAGAGACTCCGAGACCTTGATCATGAGCGAAGGAGAAACGGAGCCAAGCAGGAGAAACTTCCCCATACGTTTGCGGTGCTGATCTATGGCTCCGCGAAGGCGCGCGAAAACTTCAGGCCAAGATTGAGCCTCGTCAAGAACAATCAGACCCTTGCCGGCTAAACGGTCTTCCCACTCAAGGTCGAGGCGCAGGCGGTCGGCGTCCTGTTCCAGGTCGAAATAGGCCCCTCCCATGGCCTGCGCCAAGGTAGTCTTCCCGCATTGACGGGGACCGACCAAAGCGACCGCAGGGTAGACTTTCAGGCGTTCTTCGAGAAGCGGCTTTACGGCGCGCGGGATCACGTTTCGTATTTTAGAAGTTCATTTCTAATTTGCAAGACCCATCCGCTACCTGGACCGCGCGTTTCGGGGAGCTAGCCTTGATCGGACAATAATTCACGGCGTAAATCGCCTCTGGCTCACGCTGGAGCACGCCATCCGCGGCCGTACTCGCGCCCGCCGATGCTCACGTACTTGGGTACGCTCCGCTCGGCGAACGCTCCGCTCGGCCACGGCTGACGCACTCCAGCGCGTTTTCGCTCGTGAATTATTGTCCGATCAAGGCTAGTATGAGAAGCAACCCCCGAAGTCGAGACTCGCGGGGTGACACCCCTTCCCTAATCTCGCGATGAAGAACCCGTGTCTTTCGCCGAGTCGAAGCGTACGGATTCCTTGTTCGATGAAGCCGTTTCCGGAAACGGCAACGTCGAAGTCGGCCTTCTCTCTATCATTGCTGGGTGAGAGTGAAGTTCGGGGTGGAATAAGGGATTCCCCCTAAAGCCTTGCACTCGTGGTTTTCGCTGTGATACCAAGGTTACCGAACCGGTGGGGATCGTATCGTATTAGTTAATGTCTGTTCTGGGGGTGGCTTAGGATTGGGTTGAGACCATCATCCCCGTGTTAGGTTCCAGGGCCCGGCCATCGAGAAGCGAGGCCATTGACGTAAGTCGTATTTGGTTGATCAACTGACTAAGAAAAGTTGGGGAAGTTAATATGAGGGAGAGGAAAAGTGTCGTTCGTGTGTGTGTCGCGACCGTGGCTAGCGTGTTTTGGCTCGGCGCATGTGCCAGTATCCTGAGTGAGACGAATTATCCGGTGACGTTTTCCAGTAACCCATCTGAGGCCAATGTCGTAATTACCGACAAGCGTGGCAAGGAGATTTTCAGGGGGCGGACCCCGACCACTCTTACACTTGCAGCGAGCAGCGGCTTTTTCAGCGGAGCTAGGTATGACGTTGCGTTGGAGAAAGAAGGGTATTCTCCGAGCCGTGGCACACTGAGCAGTGAGTTGGATGGATGGTATATCGGTAATATCCTTTTCGGCGGTCTGATCGGAATGTTGATCGTCGATCCTGCCACCGGCGCCATGTTCAAGTTAGACGACTCGTTGGTCGTCAACATGACTCCTCTACCCAAGGATGCGAAGGTGCAGGGCGCGCGAACTGTAACTATCGTGACTCTTGAAGATATTCCTCACGAGATGAGATCCCATCTGATCAGAGTGAACTGACTTCGACAGATTCCTCCGCGTCCAGGGTTGCAAGACGCCGGACGTTGCCCCCACAAGAGATTCTTTTCTGACTGATCTTGTTTATCGTGTTCGGCGCTGTCGCTTACAGCATTTTCGCGATTGCGCTGAGCAGGCGGTGGTGTTTTTCGCTGTCGAGGACCATCGCGTCGAGAAGAGTGCCGAGTAGGTCGCGCTCGCCTTCGTAGAGTTCGTCTTTGAGCTTGCGGCAGGCTTGCACGGTTTCGAACTCATGGCGCGCGAGTTCTTCGGTAAGGCGTTGCATTTCCGCGCGCTCCTCGCCCGAGAGCAGTGATTCGTCTTTGGCCGAATCAGGGTCGCGTAGCCATTTACCCATGGTGCGCAGCATCAGGTGGTGCATCTCTTCTTCGGCCAGGATGCTGTCGATCATGAAGCCGACCGTGCCGCCGCTGATCTTCTCTCCAAGGCAACGGTACTGCTGGAGTATGCGTCCCTCTTCTTCCACATGCTGGTCGAATTGAGCTGCCAAGCGCTGTTGATGATCGTTTGAATCCATGGGTAGGCTCCGCGTGTGTTTACAAGGCGCCGATGTGGCGTGCTATGACCATTCGCTGGATCTCCGAAGTGCCTTCGCCGATTTCGAGCAGCTTCTGGTCGCGGTAGAAGCGCTCGACATCGTAGTCCTTCATCAAACCGTAGCCGCCGTGTAACTGAACGGCGTGGTTGGCGCAGCGATACATTACTTCGCTGCAGTTGAGCTTGGCCATCGCAGCTTCCTTGGCGAAGGGTTTGTGGTTGTCGCGCAGCCAGCAAGCTTTGTACAGTAGCAAGCGCGCGCATTCGATTTCGGTGGCCATGTCGGCCAGCTTGAACGAGTTGACCTGGAACTGGGAGATCGGGGTGCCGAACTGCTCGCGCTGCTTGGCATAAGCCAAGGCCATCTCGAAGCAGCCCTGGGCGCCACCGAGCCCCATCGCAGCAATCGAGAGGCGGCCGCCGTCGAGAGTCTGCATCATCTGGCGAAAGCCTTGACCGCGCACTCCGAGCAGGTTCGAACGCGGCACGCGGCAGTCGTCGAAGTACAACTCGCTGGTGTTCGAGGCCCGCCACATCATCTTGTCGTGCATGACTTTGCTCTGGTAACCGCCGGTGCCGGTTTCGACCAGTATGCACGAGAGTTCGGGGCGTCCGTCGTCGAGGGTGCCGGTGCGGCACAGCACCGTGACGCCGGCGCTTACCTCCGTGGAGGCGTTGGTGATGAAGATCTTGCTTCCGTTGATCACCCACTCGTCGCCGTCGAGCACCGCTTGCGTACGCCCGCTGCCCGCGTCGGACCCCGCGTTGGCTTCGGTAAGGCCGAATCCCCAAAGAGCCTCGCCGCGGCACAGCGGCGGCAGGTACTTGCGCTTCTGTTCCTCGTCGCCGAAGTAGTAGATGGGCCCGATGCCGAGCGAGTTCTCGGCCGCGACGGTGGCCGCGTGCGAGCCGTCCACCCGTGCGATCTCTTCGGTGGCGATGATGTAAGACAGGTAGTCCATCGCCCGGCCTTCGTAGTGCTCGGAGACGAACATCCCGAACAGTCCGAACTCGGCCATCTTTTGCAGAGTGTCGTAGGAGAACTCCTCGTTGCGGTCGAGTTCGGCGGCTAGCGGCTTGATCTCGCGCTCGGCGAAGTCGCGCACCGAGTCGCGCAGTATCTGCTGTTCGATGGAAAGCTCGAAATCCATGGAGTCGTGTTTCCGCTTCTAGAAATGCCGGCGCAGCCTGCCGTGCCTAGCCGCCGGCTGTCAATATTTGACAGCTTCGCGACTGTCTTAGCGAAGCTATCCCTGGTAACTAATGACAAATCAAGCTAGGAGCCAAGCAGGCGGACCCTGGATGACACAAGGGCGATTCGGCTTGGCGCATCGCCGGGAAGCGTAGAGGCGCGGCGGCTAGGAGCCAAGCAGGCGGACCCCGGATGACACAAGGGCGATTCGGCTTGGCGCATCGCCGGGAAGCGTAGAGGCGCGGCGGCTAGGAGCCAAGCAGGCGGACCCCGGATGACACAAGGGCGATCCGGTTTGGCAGATTGCCGGGAAGCGTAGCGGTGCGGCGGCTGTTCGCGGGTGGCGGGGAGCACACTCGATGGGCCGCGCCGTTTTTTCGACCCGGGCGGGGAGCAGGCAAAGGAGCGAGGGAGATTGCAGATGGGCTCATCGGAAACTAAATGGGGGCGCTACGACGATTTCGTTGCGGAGCTCAGTCGCCACCTCGGTGATGTAGCCCCCGCGCCCGCCAAGTCGGTGGGCGAGCGTATCAAGGAATTGCGTGAAGCCCGCGGGGTGTCGCGCGAGGCACTGGCCGCGGATATTGAGATCGGGCTCGAGACCCTAGCGCGAATCGAGAGCAACGAGATCTCTCCCCCCCTGGGCACGGTGATGAAACTGGCCCGCTATCTCGGCGCCGAAGCCGGCAGCCTTCTCGGCGGGCCGGGCGATAAGGCTTACAGTATCGTTCGTTCGGACGAGCGCCGTCCGGTCGAGCGCGTGGCTTCG
Organism: Candidatus Binatota bacterium; assembly: GCA_024276575.1. GTDB lineage: Bacteria > Desulfobacterota > Binatia > UBA1149 > CAITLU01 > JAJRWY01. Next base: position 7,621 of record JAJRWY010000075.1, on the reverse strand, counting down.
GAATCCTCACGCCGTAAGTCCTATTCCTACATGACCCTGGCTTCGGACGTGAAGGGCCGCCACATGGAGACTTTCCTGGTCAAACTCGAGCCGCAAGACTCGCAGCAGGAGCTTTCCTCCCACCAGGGCGAGGAGTTTTTGTTCGTGCTCAACGGCTCCATGAGCGTACGGATCGGTGATGCCCGCGAGGTTGTCGAAGCCGGGGATTCGATCTACTACCTATCTTCGGTTCCCCACCTGGTCGCCTCCGCCGGAGAAGAACCGGCGCTGGTACTCGCAGTCATTTACTCGGGCAACTGAGCTTGGCCGCTTCCTTGCGGCTGGCTGATTTTCGTAGACTTCGTGTAAGGACTGCCGCTTCCAGCCCTCATGCTGCGGCGCCTGCCATGTCGCGGCGGTAAGCCGCCCACTTCGAGTCGATGTCGCTTTGTATGGCCGCTATGTCGTCGCTGCCGAGTTCTTTGAAGCGCCCTTGCGCCTGCAGATATTCCTCAACCCGCGGTAGGCTCTTTTTCTTCAACAGCTTGGCCGAAGGTTCGCTGAGCGTCATGCGGCCGTCCTCTATTTCATAGAGAACATAGAGGCCGTTGCTTACCGCCATCCGTGCTATCGATACCGCAACTTTCTCTTCCATTTGCCAGCCTGGAGGGCAGGGGGTGTGGGCGTGTATGTACTTTAGCCCCTTGATGCCGAGTGCCTTGGCGATCTTGTCGTGGAAGTCTAGAGGGTAGGCCGCCGAGCAAGAGGCAACGTAGGCAGGGGAATGCGCGGCGATGATCGAGGCAACATCTTTGCTACGCTCGCGCTTGCCGCCTATCGAGGTGTTGGCGGTAACCGCGCCGCGCGGCGTGGTGCCCGAGCGCTGCACCCCGGTGTTCATGTAGGCCTCGTTGTCGTAGCAGATGTAGAGGAAGTCCTCGTTTCTTTCGATGGCGCCCGACAAAGCCTGAAGCCCGATATCGGAAGTACCGCCGTCGCCGGCCCAAGCCACGACTTTGGTGTGGTCGTTGTCTTGCGCACGCAAGGCGGCCCGCACCCCGGAAGCCGCCGCTGCGGTGGATGCAAAGGTTACGTTCAGTACCGACAGTTGCGTGGAGGTGATGGGGTAGAGTCCTTGCATGACGGTGAGGCAACTCGGTGGCACTACCAAAATGGCGTCTCTGCCGATGGCCTTTAGCCCGATACGGTACAGGATGTTCAATCCGCAGCCCGCGCAAGCACGGTTGCCCGGGTACACCAACTCTTCTTCAGTGAGATTTACAGCCCGGGTTTTCTTCGCTTCCATCGCGCCTACCTGCCCAGGCCTATCCAGCCGATTTCTTCACAGCGGCCCGTCTCGCCGGGTTTGCGTTGGATCGATTCGATGATCGAGCTGCGAAAATCCACGCTGCTGTAGCTGCGCCCGCCCAGGCCGAGAATGTAGTTGAACAGCTCCGGTTGCGAAGCTTCGCCGTAAAGAGCCGCCTGCAACTCCGAACGCAGGGCGCCGGATTGCCCCGGGCTGAACGCCTTTTCGAAGACGATCAAGGCTTTGCGGCCCGAGAGTTGCGCGCGCAAAATATCGGCCGGGAAAGGGCGGAACATCGCCAAGGACAAGACGCCGATTTTTATCCCTTCTTCGCGCAGGCCGTCGGCTACGTCGTGCAGTTGCCGGCCCATCGAACCCAAGGCCACGGCCACATATTCGGCGTCGTCGCACAGATAGCACTGCACGATCGGATCGCCACCGCGGCCGGCTATGTCGAGATATTCGGCGTCGATCTCACTATAGATCGCAACCGCCTTCTTCATCTCGCTGTCGAGCGATTCGCGCAGTTCCATGTAGCCCGGTGCGAAGTTGCCGTGAATGTCGGTGCGACCCCCAGGCAGAGTCACCGTGTTCAAACTCGTCGGTTTTTCCGGGCCGAGCGTGTGCCGGTAAGTGTAAGGGGGGAGAAAAGCATCTACTGCGCTTTGCTCCGGTACTCGATACGGCATGTAGGTGTGGGAAAGATAGTAACCGTCGTAACAGACCATTACCGGGATGCAGATTCGCTCCGAAAGCCGGTAGGCTTTGATCACCGTATCCAGGATTTCCTGGTGGTCGGAGGCATAGAGTTGAATCCAGCCGCAGTCGCGTTGCGAGATCGAGTCCTGCTGGTCGTTCCAGATCGAAAATGGTGCGCCGACCGCGCGATTGACCACGCACATGACCATCGGCAAGCGCGCGCCCGCGGTCCAGTGCAGTTGCTCGGCCATGTAGAGCAGACCGTGCGAGGAAGTCGCGGTGAAAGCGCGGGCGCCGGCGCTGGAGGCTCCAATGCAAACGGCCATGGCGCTGTGTTCGCTCTCCACCGCCACGTACTCGGCGTCCATCACCTGGGAATCCACGTACTGTGAAAGCTTTTCCGTAAGCGGAGTCTGCGGCGTTATGGGGTAGGCGGCGACTACCTGCACGCGGGCCAGCTTTACGGAAGTAGCCGCGGCTACGTTGCCCGAATCGAAAACCTGCATCTCAGTCCCGGTCCGCTCCTGCCGTTACTGCGCCGGCTTGCACCATATCGGCTGCTTCCAGGTCCGAGAACTTGCTTTCCTCGACCATGGCGATGGCATGAGGTGGGCATTCTTCAGCGCAGATTCCGCAGCCTTTGCAGTAGACTAAGTCTATCTTCGGCTCGAGTGTTTTCGAGACGACGTTGTCCGGGCAGTACAGCCAGCACAGAAAGCAGGCCGCTTTCCCGGATTTCGCCGGTGCGCATTTCTCGTAGTCGATCACCGGCCGCAACACCCGCCAGGCACCGGTGCGTCCGGCGTCGCCGGGGCCGGCGTAAGAATCGGAAGTCAGAACTCGCAGATCGTCGTCGGCCATGGGGCTTACTCCATCCTCGTGTGCTCGTGGCTGAGTCGCGCGGCTTCTACGTTGGCCGGCCCGCGAGCCTTCCCGAACTCCGTTGCGATTGCATCGAGCAAGGTTTGCAGCGGCACTATCGGCAAGGCTTTGGCAAGCGCGCCGATTATGCCGGTATTAACTATTCCCCGTTTGAGCCCGGCCTCTTCGGCTAGGCGAGTTACATCAGCCGTGGCAAGCCTCAATTCCTTTCCGTTTCCTTCGTAGACATCTTTGCCCCGCGCCGTGTTTATTACCAGGAGGCCCTCGGGCTTGATCCCCTTGCAGACGTCGGCATCGCGTAGGATCGAGTCGTCGAGCACTACGACCACGTCGGGGTTTTCAATCGGGCAGAGATCGTTGATGCGGGCCTTGGAGATTTTCAAAGACACTTCAACCGGAGCGCCACGGCGCTCGGTACCGAAACTCGGGGCCATCACCACGCCGGGATAGTCCGCGCCGAAGGCCGCATGGGCGAATATCTTCGCGGCGGTAATCGCGCCTTGGCCGCCGCGGCCGTGCCAGCGAATTTGGATTGTCTTATCGCGCATCGAAAGGGCCCGGAAGAGCGCTTAGAGATACGGTATTGCCTGTTCTTCCGCAAGGAAGCCGCGCGCGTGCTCGTGGCTCAATCGGGCCGGCTCAATCGGCGTGTCTCAATCGGTATGGCTCAATCGGGGTGGCTCGATCCGCGCGGCCGGCCCAAGCAGCGCTTGCCGGCTCGTAGTTGAACTCGCGCTGCTCCGCACGATGGCGGTTGAGCCTGAGCACTCAAGCAAGCAGCGCTTGCCGCTTCGTACTCGAGTTCTCGTAACCCAACTCGAATGATGAACGAAAAGCGGCCGGCTTGCCGGGGCAGCGGCAAGCCGGCCAGGGGTGGTCCGCTACTAAAGCGGAGCCAGGAGATGGTTCGAGTAGCGGGGTCGGGAATCGCTACTCGAACCGAGGGACACCTTTTAGGTGCCGGCTTGTTCAGGCGGCACGCTCTATACCGTCGGAGAAGGCGAGGGCGTCGAGGCTGACCGTATCGGGTCCGGACCAAGTATCTGTGTCCTCCTCGCTCTCGTCGTCATAAGCCGGGCACTCATCGTTGCTGCTCGAACTTGCTTCAAGTGCATCGAGATCTATGGGTGCAGGGAAGGGGCTACGGCCAACCTGTACACTGGCGGTGTCGCCGGTGAGTTCGCGGCGCTGCAACTCGGCCTCCTTCCACTGCACCAGGCGCTCACGCAGGCAATCTGCGCCGATGCCGAGGGTGTCGCAGATTACTCGGAAGGAAAACGGGTAGTCCCAGCAGTCCTCGAGCAACCAGCTCTCGGCTTCGGCCCAGAGCTTCTTATACTTACGCCGCGTAGCGCCGACATGCTTGTAGTAGCTGCGGATGCCGTCTTTCAAGACGGCGTACATCAGGGCTCGCTCGGCGCCGAGGCCGTCGTCGAGCTGCTGCCGCCCGAAGTACTGCTCGGGCAGCGTGAGATCCGGTGCGAGATAGTCCTGCAACGAAGGCGTAAGAAGAAAGTTCCCGCCGTAAAGGTTGGGTGCCGGGCGGCAATTGTCGTGGCTTCGAACCTTGGTGGGTGTAGATGTGTTCGTGCTAGGCATGGCTCCTGATCCTCCCTGTGCCGGAACTATTACAAGAACCATGCCGATCGTGCCGTCGCCTGCGGCTGCAGTGCCCCAATGCTTGGCCGGGGCGTTAGCGGTTACGACTTTGACGTTACTGTCAAGCCCCTTGGCTCCCCTAACTGCGGGATATAATTAATAGTTAATCGCATCCGGCGGTCTATCGCATGGGGCTCCGAGAGCCCCCAAGATGCCCGGCTTTGCCGCCTAATCGGGCCATCAGGCTTGCGGCTACTGCGGGACGTTAACCGTGCGTTATTGCAATGGTAGTGAAGGGGCTTGCAGTGTTGCCATGATAACATTGCGCGTTGCTGTGCGGAGTTCGCTTTTGCTTGACCTACGCGTGGTTACGCTTGTAAGTTATGGACTCCCATTCAAAAAAGTGAAGGGCGATTCCCCGAGACGAGCGCAATATCATGAATGAGCAGCCTGGGCAGCGAAAATTAAGCAGAAAGGAGCGTGAATACGAGTTTCGCGTAAACCTAGTTCTCGACGCTGCAGAAGAAGTTTTCGCGGATTACACCTATGCCGACGCCTCGGTGGAGGACATAGCGCAGCGCGCCGAAATATCGGTTGGTACGCTATACAATCTGTTCCGTTCCAAAGAGGAGATCTACAAGCGCGTGGTTTCGCGCGCGCAGCAGTTCTTTTTCGACACGGTCACCGAGCGTATCGACGCGGCCCACGGCCCCCACGAAAAGATGAGGGTGGCAGTGGGCTACTTTGTCGAGCACTTCGCCCGCTACGGCCGCCAGATGAAGCTTTACGCATCGGCTACCAACGGCTTTCAGTGGGAGCTGAAGTCGAAGCTGATCGACGAGGCGCAAAGCGCGCAGGCCCGCTTCCATTTGCGGCTGACCGAGATCTGCCAGCAGGGTCTCGATGAGGGAATCTTCAAGAAAGGGGTGCCTGCCGACATACTGTCGATGAGCCTAATCAGCATCCCGCACGCTTTCTTGATGGCGTGGTTGGGCACAGAGGGTGAGAATCTGCTTGATTTAGTTCCGCAAGCGCTAAAGATTGCAGACAGGGTGGTCGGCGCCGACGTCGATTAGGGCGCGATCCGGACCCATCGGCGAGACTCCAGTGCTCAGGCACTCGCCGCGGGGGCTTCGAGGGTTTCGGCCACGCCGGGGCTTCGTCAAACTGCGGTACTCAGAGGGCGGGTGCTGCAAGTCCGCGAGCCAGGGGGATACGAAAAGTGCAGGATCGTGTGAGCGAGAAGTATCGCGCTCCCAGCTTGACGCACAGCCGTGCGAGCAATCTGTGCCAGCTCGTCTTGAAGGAGCTGGGCTTGGGGCTAACCCGAACCGTCGATCAACATGACGGCTACGATTTCTTGGTGGAAGGGCGGGTGCGGGTTGCCGTGCGCTATGCTTTCCCTAGCGCTTCGCGCGAGCAGAGCTATACCAAGAAGAATGGAGAGCTTTCGCGCTACTCCTATAAGCGTTGGACTTTCAATTTCCATCGCCACGGTAAGATCAGCGATCGTTACTGCGACTTCTTCGTGTGCCTGCTGGGCTCCGACCGCAGCGCCGGCCGCGGTACTTTCGAGGTGACCTGTTTCGTTATCCCCTGGGAGGCGATCACGGGCCTGACTTTCTGTTCTTCGATCCGCAGCGATAGCCCCCGCAGTTACAACGGGCACTACGCGCGTTATATCGACGCTTGGCCGCTGATTGCCGAAGCCGCCGGAGCCGGTAGCAGCGGGCTGCCCCGCTTCAAAGTCAGCATCGATGCACGCCGCCGTTTCCGGCTCACCAGGCTTCCGGAGTCCGGCCCCGAGGCTCGTAGCGCGGCGGCCGGACGCTTCTGAGCGCTGGTGGCGAGGTTGCACTGACGATGCCGGTCAGGAGTCTGCGCGAGCCTTGTCCAGGCCCGTGTTTATCGTGGCCCGTGCTTGTGACGACGGGCGTCTAAGGTATTGTTGGCAGCCAACTTGGCCCGGGCCCGGAGAGGTGACCGAGTGGCTGAAGGTGCTCGCCTGCTAAGCGAGTGTAGGGTTTATCCCCTACCGAGGGTTCGAATCCCTCCCTCTCCGCCAGTATGATTCACTATGGCTTGCCAATACTCGTGCTTACATAGACATGTTCTTACCACGGCGGCCGCCGCTGCGTTGTCAGTGCTCGTCTTGCTGCCGCTTTCCGCTTGCGGGCCAAGATCGCCGGTAGCTCCGGCCAGCGCTACCGAGAAGCCGGACCTCGACGATCCCGGTCCCGCCTACTTTACCCAGGCCACCGACACGGGGCAGCGTTACGCCCATAACTGGATCGGCCGCCCCTGTTTCACCATAGACCTGCCGGGTTACGACTGGGTGTTGAACGAGGCCACCGCCGACCATGTGGTGTGGCGTTTCGGCGACCAGATATTGAAGGCCTACCTGACCGATAATCGCGACAGCGGATTCGCCGCGCGTGGCATGAGCCGCGAGGAAGCATTGCGGGCCTTCGTCGGTTTCGAAGTCGACTTCGTGAGCACCAAGTTCCAAGGCCATCGCATAGAGCCGCCCAAGATGGAAAACGGCAAGTACGGCACCATGTGCCGTTGGGGCTGGGCCGGCCACGGCGGCCGCCGCGCCGGCGTCGGCAAGGGCAAGCCGCTCGACCAGCGCCACCGCCTGGTAAGCCTGTGGCTGGACCCCTGGGTGCTGACCTTCGACCTCGGCGGCACCGACCTGACCGGCGAATCGCTCGACCCCGCACTGCTCGAGGGTGTGCTCGACTCGCTGGTCTTTCATCCCAAGTGTTTCGAGGCCATGCGCAGCGGCGAGACCTGGGCACAGTAGCCGGCGCAAGCGGTCCGGGCATTCGTGCGGGTGTCTTGTGCTGCCGCTGCCGGCTGTAGTGTAGTCGCCACGGAATTCCCCCGTCTGTCTCGAGGGTGCACACACAGGTTCCCAAGCCCGGTTCGCGAGTTTGCTCGCCTGAGTTGCCGTCGCTATATTCCGCGCTTCAGGCAGTTCCGCTTACGCGCCCGTAGCTCAGCTGGATAGAGCACCAGACTACGAATCTGGGAGTCGCAAGTTCGAATCTTGCCGGGCGCGCCAGTAATTAAGCTAGTCAAGGGCTGTCGCCTTCGCCCCTTCAAGCCGTGAGGCATCATCCGCTTAGGTCCATGCGCAGGGTACGGTGG
>JAJRWY010000074.1 GCA_024276575.1 Candidatus Binatota bacterium | reverse complement strand
TCGATGCGGCAGTGACGGACACGGGCGCCGGGCCAGAAGGGGGACCAACCCGGTAGTCGCCGCGTATGTGTCCGTCACGTGCCATGGCCCCTAAACAGCAAGGCATGTGCCAAGAGTTCTCAAAGGCGATGGCACAGCCGCTACGAAGCGCCGGCGGGGACGGCTAAGTATACGTTTCTACTGTTATTACCGTGGGTAGAGCAGGCTTGGGGAAACGGCCCGCCAAGCCCCGAAGGTGGCCTCGTGAGGCCGCGCAAGCTGCTTCGACGGACTCTACGGGAAGGACTCCGCGCAAGCCCCTGCGCGGGCTACTGCAGCCTGCTGCGCTGTTTCGCGCCCGGTAGCCCGGTAGCGTAGGAGGAGCTCGGGTTTGGGCCCAAAAAGTGATGAACCGCAAGGTAGCGGACAGCCAACGGACCGAGACGGCGGCCGCTTGCTGCCCACAAGCGAGCTTTCAGGGATAATGTGAGGCAGGAATCTGTGCGGGCCAGGGGACCATCGCGTTGCAGTGGCCGGCCACCACGCCAGGCCATAGACGCGACACAAGCACACGGCCGGCGCCCGGCGACCGAGGAGCCATTGTCTGACTAAGGCCGCTGCCGCGATAACAACGATACCAAAAAAGAAAGCGCCGCTACGGAATCTCCGTAACGGCGCTAAATCTTCAGTCCCTACTCCCTGTTCGGAAGCAGTTCCCGTGTTTACCCGCGAATCCTACTCCGAGAAGAAGACCGAGGAATCCACCGTCCGTCTTCTCGACCAGCGCGAGTTGGGAACGCATTCGCCGGGACGTCCGCGGGCTTTGACACGATAGACGTAGACCTTGTCAGGAAAGAGAATCTGGTCAGGCTCGAAGGTCCTGTCCACATAAGTTCTTTCGTTCTGCCCGGTTATCACAATGGTCTCGAAAGCCCTGTCCGGCTGTCCCTTTTCCTTACGCTGCAAATCGAAACCGCTCTCGTTATTGCTGCGGTCGCGCCAGATCAACGAGATAAAACCTTTGCCGACCGCGGTGGCGCGCAAGCCCAGGGGACGCTCGACTTTCTGCTCGTTGACGATGCAACGGTTGGAGAAATCCGACACACCGTTCTGATTGAAGGCTCTGATTCTGTAGGTGTAGATCAACTCGGGATCGATCACATCCGTAAACTTGGTCTTGTTGGGTCCCAGAATCTTGTAATCGAAGAATTCGTTGATGTCGTTCCCGATCTTACGCTGGACGATAAATCCCAATTCGTCATTACTACGGTCACGCCAGGTCAGACGCCGGCGCTTGGTGCTGCGATCTTCAAAACGCAGCCGCTCCGGCGCTCGCGGGACCGGTCCCAAGGGCGGACCGCGAAACGCGGTGGCAGTGAGTTGAAACAGGCTACGGCCACGGCCCTGGCCGAGACGCATGTGGCGAATCAAAACGTGGGCCTCGCCTTCCTCGGGGCCGGCAAAAGAGCAAGCTCCGAACTGCCCGACTCCACGCACCCGGCAATCGGCGTCGAGTTTGGTGGGGACCCGGTTGATGCCCACGAACATATCGTAATCGCCGCCATCCTTGGTATCGCCATTGATGATTATGCGCAGTTCCGTGGTACGGCTGGGGATGAGGAAGCTGTGGGTCAGCTCTTGTTCCTTGCGCAGAATCTTACCATCCAGAACCTGCGTCACTACCAAGTCGTCGCCGACCTGCGGAAGCCCTTCGGGCGGAATACCGTCACATGTAAGACTGTTTATGTCGGCGCCGGCCGCCGCGCTTATCCAACCGCGATTGCGATACACGTCGCTGTCAAAGCTTACCGAGCCCGGATTGCAATTAGGCTCATTGCCTGCGTGTATACCCGCAACCACTACGCCTTCGCCGACATTCGCAAAAAGTGGACCGCCATCATCGCCAGGGCAAGTATTCGAATCGGCCCCGGCCGTTCCCGGATTGGCCGCATAGTTCCAACAAACATTGGCCGGTTCCCAGATCCCGCGAGGACAATCGGCAACGCTCACTTGCCCGAAACGCTTGAGAGCTTCACCGGTCCCGTTTTCGTCGATACCGCCGAATCCGACGATTACGCCGGGATCGCCGGCCCGTGGCGACCGGCTACGGTTGATCTTGGCCGGAGCGATGCCGGTAACCTTGTCGGACAAGCGCAACACCGCAAGATCGGCACGAACGCCACGCTTATACCTAGGTGAGATCTTGATCCCCCGCACGTGGAAAACTCCCGCATGCTGTAGATAGACTCGCAAGTCGGCAGTCTCGGGAAATTCAGCCTCGACCTCCGCACGGCAGGCCGTGGCATCGGGAGCCGTCTTGCATATGCAATGAGCCGCGGTCAGGAAGGTCCGGCAGCCGATCAGCACTCCCGAACAGTCGAGAAACTGGTTCTTGAGATCCGGGCCAACGAACAAAAGCGCACCGGTCGAGGCATGACCAGGACTGCGCAAGCCGTTGGTTATACGCGCGCCCCCATCAACCGTGGCCTGCTCAGTGAACTCCGCGGCAGCGGCTACGGTTGCAGCGGCGAGAATACCCGCCACGGCGATCGAAATAAGGTGTCGATTCATCGAAGACTTCCTCTTCTAGGGTTCCTTTACAGGTCTTTCACGGTCTCTTCACGGCCTCTCCTCGATTGCACGCATACGAAAAGCACTCTAGCGGCTCCCGTCATACATGGCATCGACTCGAAACGCCCCCTAAGCCGGACGCCGGGACTCAACGGGTGCCACCGGGCAGGCACGGTCCCAAGCGCCTAGCTATCTCACTATACTTACTGGATAACCGCATCGGATAACAACCACCTGGACGCTCGAGAGGCCCCGGTTCAGCCAGTGAAGGGGCTAACGCAGGGGCCATCCCCGGAATCCCGCCAGCCTGCGTTATTCATGAAACCTCGCAAGGAGAGTCACCAGCCCCCGTGAGACCGGCCCAAGCGCAGCGTTGAGGCCCATGGCATATGCTGTGATGAATAATGCAGGTTAGTGAGCGTAGCCCAAGGCTCGAAGCTGCTCAGCCTGTTGCTTGCTCACCGTTATCGAGACATGTGGAGCCTCGAAAAGGGTATGGGCACCCTCCCAAGCGTCCCATTCTTGCCTCATTGCGGCCATAATTTCGCTTTCGTCCCCCGATAAATCATGCTTCTCGGCCGGATCCGCGCCCAGATCATAAAGCCGCGGTTGTGCCACCGGCCGTAAGTTCATGTGGAACTTCCACTTACCCTTACGCAAAGCTCGTCGTGAACGCCCCCCTCGATCGAGTTCAAGCGCGATCACTCGTTGGCTCGAGTTTAGCCCGGACATCGAGAACAGGTCTGCACCGCTCAAGCCCTCGGGAATCTCGAAACCGGCGGCGGCGGCAATGGTCGGATACACGTCTACAATGGACGCCGGCACGCGGCTACGTCCGCTACGCCGCCCCCCGGGCAGACGAAACAGCAAAGGTATGCGCACCTGCTCTTCGAAAAGATCGCCACCATGGCCCATTCTGCCGTGCTCGACGAAAGCCTCTCCGTGGTCTGCGCTAAGAACCAGCATATCCCCATCGTCGATACCGAGTTCCTCGAACAACTCCCTCATTGCGGAATCGACGGCAGCTATCTCGCTATCGTAGAGCCGCATGACCGCCGCGCGCGCGGCCTCATCGCGCTTGAATATAGAGACCCGGCGCTCGAGTTCGGGCATAGAGAGGCCGGCCCAGCGCTGCTGATCGCGCTTGGACTCGGAGTAGCGCTCTATCCACGGCGACCTCGCCCGGTAACGCGAGTGAGGATCGAAGTAATGTATCCATAGGAAATAGGGGCCACCGCCGCGCAACTCAGCAGCGAAACTACGGGCCATTTCGTTGGCACGGTCGCTGTCCTTCCAGGAATCCTCCAGGAAATGATCGAAACCCTGAGCAAATCCCGTAGCTTGCGATAGATGGCCATTGGTGCTCACCCCGAAAGTCCGGTAGCCCTTCGACTTCAGGAACTCGGCCAAGGTAACGAAATCAGCGCTGAGCATATCGTGGCGTGCATTGGGGCCCGCCTTGGTCAGAAAACCGTCGAGAACCCCGTGGGAACGCGCCGGTAAGGAGGTGAACAAAGAAGCCATCGACGGAGCAGTCCACGAGGCCGACGCGTAGGCGGTCTCGAACACCACCCCCGTGCGGGCAAGCTCGGCCAGAAAGGGTGTGGTATCACGCTCATAGCTGTACAGTGAGGTATGGTCGGGACGCAGAGCATCGACGGTGACCAGCACGATATTGGGTGGCCGGCGCACTGAATCGCCACCGTAGTTGCAAGCCGCGAGCAAGCCGGCAGCAAGCGCCCATGAGATCGCCCAGATGGGCCCACGCGCAGCGCTGAGGCCCACAGCCGCACTAACACTACGAACAACGCTACGACGAGGGCCGAGAACCCGCGAGCCCGCGCTACGGGCGAACAGACAGGTGCTGAGATTGCAGTCGATTGCGACTCGTAGCAAAGGTTTCATGAACTACGCAGCTTAGACCCCGTGCGGCGAAGCAAGAGCTATACGGACTCCGCATGCGGCCGTCGCGCCGCCTCAGTTGCAGCTTCCGTCGGCGGCACCGTTGTCGAGAAGGTCGCAATCAACCGTCGAGCCCAGCATCACGTTGCCCCAGGTACAAGCCTGGCACTCGCTCAGACGGTCGAGACAAGCCTGTAAATCCCCGGTACTGCTGTTGGCGCAAACGCCCCCATCAAACACATCGGGTGGCGTGCACTTGGATAAAATAACGAGCAATTTGTTCACTGCGCGTGCAATCACACCACGCTTGTCGACGCCTATGCAGGCGTTGCCGAGGGGGGGAGCGGTATCGCGAAGTGCAAGCTTGGCACACTTCGACAGTTCCCGGACCTTGGTCGTAAAGAGTTTCTCCAGCGCCTTGTCGACCAGCGACTGGCACTTGGCAGCGGTGGAATCGCTAGAGCGCGTGGCCAAAGTTGCAGCGTCGAGCAGACGCCCATGCAGGCCCTTGAGCAAAGGCGAAGCGTCGTCGGAAATACTGACCGCCGCGTTCATGCAGCCCAGGCAAGCTTTGAATTCCGCTAGGTCGTCAACCAGCGAGCTGATCCCGCCGGCATCGGTGCTTTCACAAGGCGCCGGGCAATCGACCGCATACGAAAGTCCGCAGAAACTGTCGACCACCGCGTCCACTTTGGACGCCGACACGGCCAGACGTCCCAGCGGGTCCGCGTTGACACAGGTAAACGGCGCGTCGGTGGTGCGCTCATTGCCGAAATCACGCAGGCACTTCGAGGCCGCCTTGCCGTAGGAACTCACCATCTTGCTCGACATCTTCACGAACATGTTTACGCACTGCTGCCCCGCCTTGTCCAGCGGCCCGGAAGGGCCGCAACTGCAGTTGGCTTGGCAAAGGCCCGGGCAAGCGCTCGAGTCGGCTCCGTCGCATTCCTCGACCGGCTCGCGTGTACCGTTGCCACAAATGTTGCCGCAGGAACACGAGGCATCGCAAAGCCCCGGGCACAAGGCATCCGCATTGCTCTCGCATTGCTCTCCGGGCTCGAGCAATAGATTGCCGCACACCGGGCAGGCAGCGGTGGCAGGCATTGTCGCCGACACGCCCGAGTTGTTCTCGGCAACCGCCGGGTCGCCGCAGCCGAAATCGGCCTCGTTGTCGTGGCTGAAGGCGTCGCCGGTACGCAATAACGCATGGCCGACCGGATCGAAAGGTGTGGGATTGCCCACCAGCGCCGGCACTGCTCCGCCGTAACCGCCGTAGGCCACGCAGTCCACATAGGTATCGGGATCGGTATCGTCGCTGGGCTTACCCCAGCAGATCATTCCAGACGATACCGGCAAGGAAGCGGGAATCACGAAATCCGGAGTCAGGCCGGTAAGCGTTTGGAAAGCTGCTGTCCCCATCAACCAGGGACGGTCCGTCCCACTGCTAACATCCGCAGGCACCGTGTAGATCACGCCCACAAAAGCCCCCGACGCATCGAACGCGGTAAGTTTGGAACCGCTGACGAAGTTGTTGTTGTCGAAGGTCATCCGCATCTCGATGAACTGCACCGAGGAGTCGCCGTTATAGCTCGTCAACACTTCGTCTATGCGGGTTACGTGATGGGAGGCCTCAGCCGCAATAAGCGGCGACAACAGTAGCGCTATGACAACCGTCGCAGCCATGATTGCGCGGCCAGACACCGCCCGGAGTCGGCGCTTGTTCAACGCCCGGGCGCTAGAGACATGACACATAGGGGAAGTTCCTCCGCCGTAAGCGTCGACTGACACCCCGGCAAGCTCTTACTATGTGCCTATCCGGAGGCCGCCGTCAACGCACTTTCGCGTTTCCACCCGCCGGGACCGGCCGTCCGAACGAATTCGCCGGGCTGCCATTTCGTTTGCCGCCGGGAGCCGGGAGACAGCATGCTTACTAGCTGTTTGCGACCTTCGGACCCACGCCACGCTTGACAAACCGAGCTTTAGGGATCCAGCCTAGAGCAATGAAAGCGATCAAAAACATCCTGTTCCTCTCAGCCACCACGGCAGCAGCCATAACCATGTTGTGGACGCAGGCGGCCCACGGCCTGACCGGAGACTTGGTCGCCTTCCTCGAACGCGCCGAGAGAATGTGCAGCCCCAACCGCGTCCTCGCGATCACCATCACCGAGGATGGAAAACCCGGCGGGGACGCTGCCGAGGCAGAGCCGGCCAAGTCGCTGGCCATCATTGATCCGGGAGCGCAAGCCGGCGAAGAAAGCGATGGGGAAAACCACCGGCAGGCGTCGATGTTCTTTGCGTCGGGCAGTGGAGATTTCCGCTCGCTGACTCCGCTGGCCTGGGGACGCGAGGGCAAGAGACACCGCAGCGGAGACCGCTCGCCGCAAAACATCGGCGTTGACGACCCCCTTGGTTCGAGCGACCTTCGCAGTATCGACTTCTTCCCGTTCTGGAAAACCGACTACGCGAAGACCATCATCTCGGACCAGAAGCCCGGCGAGAAAACCGTGTCGATATACGCCGACGAGGGGCGCCCCTACACTCTTTACGTAATAACCTTCGACACCGAGAAGCTGGTCCCACGTGTGATCAGGTTTTATCGCGACAATTTCCGCAACCTGGTTCGCATACGCAACGATGACGGCTACGTCATGGTCGGCGCCCGCCCGCGGCCGACCAAGATCACGATTCGCGATTACGTCGAGAACACTACCCGTAGCTACCATCTTGAGTGGCGGGAACTCGACTCCAGCCCGCAAGCGCTGATGGACCTATCGAGCTTCGCCACCGCGCCATTGCCCCAGTAACGCGAATAGACTGCGGCATCCCCGGGAAGCAGCCTAGCAGCACAGCCGGATGCCGCCCACACGCCTTGAAGTGGCGGGTTAAGCTGTGGCAGTTTGGTGCGGTGTTTTGCTGCGGTATTTGTGGAAACGAGGAAGGGAATCAAGGTTTTACGGCTTTCGAGTTGATGTACGGTTGGAAGGACGAGTTCCTTTACTTCCAGTGTGCCGCTTGTTCTTGTATTCAGATCGCCGAAGTACCGGATGACTTGGACCGGTTTTATCCTCCCCGCTATCATGACCTCTCTTCGGTAAGCCGGCGGCTCTCCGGCTTGCGGGGACGGCTGCGAGGCCTGCGCTATCGCCTGAGCCTTTTCCCTAGAGGCCGTGCAGACCGCCTGCTCGGATCTTTGTTTGCCGTGCGCCGCAGAATCGGCTGCCTTGCCCCGCTTTCCTTGGACTGCGGCACCAGGGTCCTGGACCTCGGCTGTGGAAACGGATCCGGCTTTCTATGGTGCCTCGCCGGGGCCGGGCTGACCCGGCTGTGCGGATGCGACCCCTTCATTTCGCACGACGTCCGCTATGATAACGGGTTGGAGTTGCGCAAGTGCAGCATATAAGAAATGGACGGGGAGTGGGACATCATAACTTTTCATCATTCCTTCGAACATGTGCCCGACCCTTCGAACGTACTGCGAACCGTCAAGCGGCTACTCGCGCCGCAGGGCGTGTGCGTGCTACGCGTACCTACCGTTCCATGCTGGGCCTGGGAACACTACGGAACAAATTGGGTCCAACTCGATGCGCCGCGACACCTGTTCCTGCATTCTCCCGACAGCATCGCCGTTCTTGCCGCCAATAGCGGCCTCGAACTCTTCAACACCGTCTATGACTCCACGCGCTTTCAGTTCTCGGGAAGCGAGAAGCTCGCACGCGGCGTGCCCTTGCGCGAACGTGAAGCTTTGAACTGGACTGCGGCTCCCAAACGTCTTTGGGAGAAGTGGGACCATGGCCGCCGCGCCGAAAGACTGAACCGGGAAGCGCGCGGCGACCAAGCGGTCTTTTACTTGAAACACGAGAAACCCAGTTGATAATCGAGTCTACGGGCTTTCCCCAACGGCACCGGCCAACAGCCGCAAGATTTTATGGGCCGCCACCGCTGCGCCGAAACCGTTGTCGATATTGACTACGGTAACGCCGGCTGCGCAAGAATTCATCATCGCGAGCAAAGCGGACAATCCGCCAAAACTGGCGCCGTAACCGACGCTGGTGGGCACCGCGATCAGCGGGCGGTCGACGATGCCCCCGACCACGCTCGGCAAGGCCCCCTCCATGCCGGCCACTACTATCGACAGCGAGGCACGCCGGATGGCCTCCTGATCGGCAAACAATCGATGAATGCCGGCGACACCCACATCGCAAAAACGCCGGTAGTGGACCCGCAGAAACGTGAGAGTCTCGGTGACCTCCTCGAGTACCGGCAAATCGGAAGTCCCGGCAGCAATCACGGCGACAAAAGGCGTGGCCGCAACGCTATCTGCCACCGCAGCCTGCCGCGCCCGGGCGGAAGGCCCCTCGCCCGGTGCCACCCGGCGACCCGGCAAAAGCGGTGGCAACTCATAGCCGGCTTGATCGCCACCACCGGCCCTGAGCCGGGCACAGCGCGCGACGGGGTTGTAAGTGACCCCGTCGAGAGCAGCCTGCAAGTCGGCTGCCTTGGCTTGGTCAAGACGAGTTATCATTACGTCTTGCCCCGATGCCGACATCGCACGGGCAATATCTATTATCTGCTGCGTACTTTTCCCTTCCCCATAAACGATCTCGGGGAAGCCACTGCGGTGCTCCCGGTGTAAGTCCACACGGGCAAAACCGAGATCGGCGAAAGGCATCGACTTGAACTCCGCAGCGGCCTCCTCGACACTCAGCTCCCCTGCCGCCACACCCTCGAGCAAGCTCTTGAGCTTCTCGGGATTCACCCGCGCCGCTCGAAGTGCCGGTAGCCCTCTTGGTCGAACTCCAGCACTTCGCCTCTCTCGTCGATGATTCCGGCTTGGGCATCGTAGCGCAGTATCTTGCCGATCCTGTGAACCTCGCAGGACAAAGGCGCAAGCGCTTCGCGGAGCGTGTCTTCTGACCCCGCACGTGCGCTAAAGAGCAGCTCGTAGTCGTCGCCGCCGCCAAGCGCATAGCCCAACGCCTCACGGCCGCCCCAGCGCCTGAGCGAGCGCGAAAGCGGCAACAGCGAACGGTCGATCATCGCCGAAACCTCCGACGCGCGGCACACGTGCCGCAAGTCCTGAAGCAACCCGTCGGACAAATCGATCATCGCACGAACAAGACCCGAATCGTTCAATAGGCAGGCCGCCTCACACCTCAAAGGCGGTTTACGATACGCCGCTACGAGCTTCCCGCGCCGCTTTCCCGCCTCGAGTAGCGCGACGCCGGCAGCCGCATCGCCGAGCGTACCCGTGACATATAGATCCTGGCCGGGCCGGGCCGCGTCGCGACGAAGCAGACGAGACCCGGCCTCACCCAGTACCGTCACGGTAACGGAGACCTGAGCCGCCGAGCTGAGATTGCCGCCGACCAAGACCACCCCCACGCTGCTTGCGTCGTCGATAAATCCGCGCAGCAGCTAACGTGCGTAAGCGACGCTGGTATGGGAGGGGAGGCTCAAGGCCAGCAGCGCATGGTGCGGCCGGCCCCCCATCGCCGAGATATCGGAAACAGCAACGCGGAAAGCCCTGCGCCCGAGTTCTGCGGCGCTCAACCAAGCGC
>JAJRWY010000073.1 GCA_024276575.1 Candidatus Binatota bacterium | reverse complement strand
TAGAGTATATGCTCTAGATATTAGAGTAATTGCTCTCGGCTCCGCCGCACGGCGATTCGTTGCTTTGTGTAACGCTGTGCGAGGTTCTGTGATTTGCAAGATACCGCTTGATGCGAAGACTTGCGGCCTGCAGCGCCGTTTCCGGCGGCGGGGGAGAAGCGAGCGCGTAGACAACAGTAGCCTGTAGACAGGGGAGATTCACGACTATGGACACGCAACTGAGCCGCCGTGAGTTCCTGGAAAAGTCCGGCCTGGCCGTCCTCACTCTGAGTCTGGCCTCGTTGACCACCGGTGATGCCTGGGCCTCACCGAAGTCATCGCCTGTAAATCGAGCAGCGGCGGCGCGGGCCGTCGTTTCAACTCACGCCTATGCGGATTGGCGTGATGTTTATCTGCAACGGTGGTCGTGGGACCGCGTCGTCCGCTGCACGCATACTCGGGTCAACTGTCTCTCTGCTTGTTCATGGAACGTTTTCGTAAAAGACGAAATCGTTTGGCGCGAGGAGCAGGCGCAGGTTTATGATGAGGGCCGTGCCGGCGCTCCGGACTTCTATCCCCGCGGTTGCCAGAAAGGCGCCTGCTACAGCGACCTGATGAACTCGCCGCAGCGCCTGCGCTATCCGATGGAGAGAATCGGTGAGCGTGGCAGCGGCAAGTGGAAACGCATCAGTTGGGAGCAGGCGATCGACAAAGTTGCCGACGGCATAATCGATGCGGTCAGTAATCACGGCACCGACTCGGTAATATTCAATGCCGGCCCCAACTTCGAGCAAGGGCCGGCTTCGGCGGCCGAATTCCGTCTCACTCGCACTCTGGGCGCCGTCAATATCGATAGCTTTGCCGGTATCGGCGATATGGCGGTGGGGGCTACGCAGACCTGGGGTATGTTCATGAGCGGCGGAACCAGCGACGACTGGTTCAGTTCCGATTACATAGTGATCTGGAGCGCCAATCCGTTGTATACGCGCATACCCGACATGCACTTCATGACCGAGGCACGCTACAAGGGAGCACGCCTCGTCGTGATAGGGCCGGACTACAACCCGACCAGTATGCACGCCGACCTATGGTTGAACCCGCGCGTGGAGAGCGATCCCGCGGTAGCGTTGGCTTTCGCTCAAGTGATCACTTCGGAAGGCCTTATCGATCACGACTACGTCTGTGAACAGACCGACCTGCCCTTCCTGGTACGCAAGGACAGCGGCCGCTTCCTGCGCGAGAGCGACATGAAACGGCGCGGGCGCGACGACGTCTTTTACTTGTGGGACCTGGACAAGGGCAAGCCGGTGCTGGCGCCGGGCGCTCAAGGTATGAGCAAGCCGACCTTGAAGCTCGGCAGCATCAAGCCGGCTCTCGAAGGCAGCCACGAGGTCACGCTCGCCGACGGTAGCCGCGTGGAAGTCGAGACGGTTTACGACGGCCTTCGCCGTATGCTTGATGCCTCCTACACTCCTGAGCAGGTGGCCGTGATTAGCGGAGTTTCGCCGAATCTCTTGCGCAAAGTCGGCCGCGGGATCGCTGCGGCGGGATCGGCGATGATCTACGCTTCGGTTGGCGCTTGTAAGCACTACCACAGCGACTTGCTTCACCGCTCCACCGCCTTGGTGATGGCGCTTACCGCCAATCAGGGCAGGCCCGGAGGCGGCTTACGTTTTGGCTCGTGGTGGACGGTCACCGGTTTCGACGAACTTTCACAGTTGGCTGCAATATCGTGGTGGAAGAAGCTGCTGCTCAAGGTGACGGGCCGCCCGGCGGTGCGCGACATCGAGAAGTTCATGGTTGCCGAGAGCATGAAGTCCGGAAGTACTCCCTGCTTACCTTGGCTCTATGTTCACGCGGGCTACAAAGAGGTTATGAGCAAGGCGGAGTACAACGACGACGCCAACCCGCTCGGTGTCGACGAGGCGTTACAGGCGGCGATCGAGGGGGGCTGGATGCCGGTCCGGCCGTCTCCGGGCCGCGATCCCAAGGTCTTCATGGTCTGCTCGACCAATCCCTTGAGGCGCTGGCCGGCACCGCAGATCGCACTCGAACACCTGTGGCCCAAGCTCGATCTGATCGTGAACATGAACACGCAAATGTCCACTACCGGCTTGGTCAGCGACGTCGTGCTGCCGGGAGCCGGCTATTACGAGAAACAGGGAATCAAGTACGCGTGGGGTTATATTCCCTATCTAGTCTTGGCCGACAAGGCGGTGGAGCCGTTGGGCGAATGCCGTGACGAGTGGTGGATTCACGGCAGTATCGCCCGCCGGGTTCAAGAGCGGGCAAAGATGCGTGGGGTCAAGCCGATCAAAGATGCCTGGAGCAACGACTTCGACTTGCGCAAGGTCTTCGACATCTGGTCGGAAAACGGCAAGCTGATGCCCGAGGACATACGCAGTGCCCTGGATTATATTTTTGAGCGTTCGGAAATCTGCGAAGACACCACTTGGGACGAGTCGATAAAGCGCGGTGTGGTTCCGGTGAAGAAGGACGGTATGTACGGGGTGCTGAACAATTTTAGCAGCGATGTCGATTTTTCGCGTCCCCACTATCCGCACCAGTGGCAGGTGGAGCAGAAAGAATCATGGCCTACTATCACCGGCCGCCAGCAGTTCTTGATCGACCACGACTGGTTCATGAAGGCCGGTGAGGCTTTGCCGGTGCACAAGGAGCCGCCACCGGCCGGCGGGTCCTATCCGCTACGGCTTACCGGGGGTCACACCCGCTGGAGCATTCACACCATCTGGCGCAGCCAGCGGCACATGTTGCAGCTTCAGCGAGGAGAGCCGGTGCTTTACATGAATATCGACGACGCCCGCGCCCGTGGAATCGCCGAAGGTGACCGTGCACGTACTTTTAACGACGTTGGTGCGTTCGAATGCCTAGTGAAGCCGACGCCTGCGGTGCAACCGGGACAGGCGATAATCTACCACGCCTGGGAGAACTTTCAGTTCAAGGGGCACAAGGGGCAGCAGGAGCCGATAGTCTCTCCGTGGAAATCTCTGCATGTGGCAGGCGGATACGGGCAGCTTCACTACCGCTTCTCTTATGCCGCTCCCAACTTCGCTCCACGCGGAACCACCATAGAGGTCGAGAAAGTCTGATCCGGTTTGCGCTGGAGCACGCCATTCACGGCCGTACTCGCGCCAGCCGATGTTCACCTACGGTTGGGTATGCTGCGCCCGGCGAACGCTATACCGCGTCGTTGTCTTTATCTCCGGTACGAATCTTGACGGTCTCGGCGATATCGGTCACGAACACTTTTCCGTCTCCGGTCTTGCCCGTGTGGGCTGCGTCGACGATGGCGTCGACGATGGTCTCTGCCATTTCATCGACGACCACTACTTCGAGCTTGGTCTTGCGGGCGAAGGTGTGGCCGGTTTCGTGGATGCGGTCCTCCGCGTCCACCGCCCGCGTTTTCCCCCAACCGATTACCTGGCTTACGGTCAGGCCGGGGAGGCCGGGCAGCTTGGCCAGTGCGTCGAGAACGTGTTCGACCATGAACGGCTGTACGATGGCTTTGATCTCTTTCATCTATGGTCCTCCGAGGTCGCCGCGGCAGTATCTATCATAACTCTATATCCTCGCGTTGCTCTCCGAAGCGTGCGTACAAGGTCGGCAAGACCAGCAAGGTCAGCAGCGTGGAACTGACTAGGCCGCCGATCACGACGGTGGCCAGCGGGCGTTGCACTTCGGCGCCGGCACTCGTTGCCAACGCCATCGTAACGAATCCCAGCGAGGCCACTAGCGCGGTCATGAGTACCGGCCGTAGACGGATGCGAGCGCCTTCCACGGCCGCCTGCTCGGCGCTCAGGCCTTCGCGGCGGCGCTGCAGGATGTAGGAAATCAGCACTACGCCGTTCAATACCGCCACCCCGAATAGCGCGATGAAACCGACACCGGCGGAGATCGAGAAGGGATATCCGCGTAGCGTCAGCGCGATCAGGCCGCCGGTGACCGCCATCGGTACGTTCAGGAAGATCAATATCGCCAGCCGTGTGGAGTTGAAGGTGGTGTAGAGCAATACGAAGATGAGCATCAGGGCCAAGGGCACCAGCAGCGTCAAGCGCTCGGATGCTTCTTGTAGATTCTCGAACTGCCCGCCCCACTCGATCGTCCAGCCGGCCGGTAGCTTGACGCCGCTTTCAACGGCGGCCTGTGCATCGGCTACGAACGATGCGAGGTCGCGTCCGCGCACGTTGACCTCCACATTGATACGCCGGCTTATACGGTCGCGGCTGATCTGGGCCGGCCCGTCCTCGATGCGGATATCGGCAAGCTGGGACAGGGGGATCTGGCGTACGGGGGTGCCGTCGAGAGAAGGCGCCGCGACACGCAGGTCGCGAATCCTGTGCAGATTCTCCCTGACTTTGGGATCGAAGCGAGCCTGCAGAGTGAAACGTTTCTCGCCTTCGAGCACCGTACCTACCGGAGTTCCACCGATGGTTTCGACCACGTCGAGGATTGCGTCGGCGTTGATTCCGTAGCGGGCAATGGCGTCCCTGTTCACGCGCACTCTGAGCATCGGAAGGCCCTGGGTTTGTTCGGCTTTGGCGTCGGCCGCCCCGTCGATGCCTTTGAGGACTACGACTACTTCATCGGCCTTCTCCTTGAGCAGCGCAAGATCGTCGCCGTAGATGTGTACGGCGACGTCGGAGCGCACGCCGGAGATCAACTCCTGGACTCGCAGTTCAATGGGCTGTGAATAGCTGAAAATGGCTCCAGGCACCTTCGCCTTCAGCACGGCGTCCATGGCTTCGATGAGTTCCTCCTTGCTGTCGAAGCGCCAACTGTCCGGATGTTTGAGGATTATGTAGGTGTCGCTGATCTCCACTCCCATGGGATCGGTCGCGATTTCGGCCCGTCCGGTGCGCGAGATCACGGTGCTGACCTCGGGGAACTCCTCCATCAGCACCCGCTCGGCGACCGTACTGATCTCGTTGGATGTCTCCAGCGAGATACTCGGCAGCCGCCAGATCTGCAAAGCGATAGAGCCCTCGTCGAGACGTGGAATGAACTCGGCGCCGAGAAAAGGAATCAAGGCCAGGCTGAGTGCGAAAAGGGTGACGGCCGAGCTGACGGTGACGACCTTGTGTTTCACGGTGCGAGCCAAGACCGGCAGATAGAGCCGCTTGGCGAAACGAAACAGCAGAGGCTCTTTCTCGGAGACCTGCGAGAGGAAGAAGCTCGCCAACACCGGCATCAGCGTGAGCGCGCACACCAACGATCCGATCAACGCGAATACCACGGTGAGCGCCATGGGAGTGAACATCTTTCCCTCGACCCCGCGCAGGCCGAGAATCGGTAGGTAGACGATCATGATGATGCCGACGGCGAAGACCACCGGGCGTGCGACCTCGTGGGCGGCGCTTCGCACTTTCTCCAGGTGGGATACCTGGGTGTCTCCACGCCGGTGGTGGAGAACGCGGATGATGTTTTCGATCATCACTACGGAGCCGTCGACGATGAGCCCGAAGTCTATGGCGCCGAGGCTCATCAGGTTCCCCGAGAGTCCGGCGCGTTGCATCGCCGTAAAAGCGACCAACATGGAAAGCGGGATCGCCGAGGCTACGATGAGCCCGGCCCGCAAATTGCCGAGCAGCAGCAGCAAGATGGTGATGACGAGCAAACCGCCTTCGATCAGATTCTTGGTGACCGTCGAGATAGTTCGATGCACGAGTTCGGTGCGATCGTAAAAGGTGTCGATGGTTACTCCCGGCGGTAGCGTCTTTTCGATCTGGCTTATCTTTTCCTTGACGGCGTTGACGATCACGCGCGAGTTGCCGCCCATCAGCATCATTACGATACCGACCACCGCTTCGCCGCGTCCGTCGCGTGTGGCGGCGCCCTGGCGGATTACCGGCTGGAACTCGAGCCGTCCGATATCACGAACGTAAACGGGAGTGCCGGCCTCGTCATGAGAGAGCACGATACTGCCGATGTCCTCGAGCCGCTCCACCAGACCCTCGCCCCGCACTAGGTACTGCTCGTCCTGGTGTGCGATGTAGCCACCGCCGACGTTACGGTTGTTTTCGCGAAGGGCGGTTAGCA
The DNA here is from genome assembly GCA_024276575.1 of Candidatus Binatota bacterium. Lineage (GTDB taxonomy): Bacteria > Desulfobacterota > Binatia > UBA1149 > CAITLU01 > JAJRWY01. The sequence goes on along the minus strand of JAJRWY010000073.1, from coordinate 9,158 downwards.
CTTCGCCTACGGTAAGGCCGTAGGCGACTAGGCGGTCGGGATCGATGGTCACTTGGTAAGTCTTTAGCTCGCCGCCGAAAGAGTTGACCTCGACGATTCCGGGTACCGAGCGTAGCTGGAAGTTTATGTACCAGTCGAGGATGGTGCGCAGCTCCATCAGCGAGTAGCAGTTGTCGGTGTCGGGCTCACCGGGCGCGCAACGGGGTTCGCCCTTGACCTCGAACTGGTAGATTTCACCCAGACCGGTGGAGATAGGGCCCATTGACGGTTCACCGTATCCGGCCGGGATTTGTCCTTTCGCTTCGGTCAAGCGTTCGGACACGAGTTGCCGCGCCCAGTAGATGTCGCTTCCCTCTTCGAAGACCACGGTTACCACCGACAGTCCGAACTTAGAGACCGAACGGATCTCCTCGACTCGCGGCAGGCCGCTCATTGCGGTTTCGACCGGGAAGGTAATGAACTTCTCAACTTCCTCGGGCGCCAGGCCGGGGCTGTTGGTCAAAGCCTGGACCTGGACGTTGGTGACGTCGGGCACTGCATCTACGGGCAGGTTGCTCATCGACTGTATGCCGATCAGCACGACCAGCAGCCAACCGATCAGGACCAGCATGCGGTTGTCGAGCGAAAAATCTATTATGCGGCGGATCATGACGGCTCCCCTTGCTCTAGGTCAATGGCTGTGGCCGCCGCCCATCTGATGCTTGGTGGCTTCGGATTTCAGTATGAAAGTGTCACTGATGAGCACCCGTTCGCCGAGTTCGAGGCCTTCCTTGACTTCGACTAGGTCGGCGCTACGGCCGCCGAGGGCCAGCATGCGCCGTTCGAATCGCCGGTTTCCCAGCGCGACGAAGGCTATCCATTTGTCGCCGTCGCGTTGCACTGCGGAATCGGGGACTGTGATCACCTTGGCGGCTTGTCCGCGGCCACCGGCCCCGTGGGGATCGCTGAGCGTAACGCGCGCAAACATACCGGGTTTGAGCGCACCATCGCTATTGTCGAGATCTATGCGTGCCCGGGCGGTGCGGGTATCCGGGTCCACTTGGTCGCGGATGTAAACGACACGCCCTTCGAACACTCTATCGGGGTAGGCATCGGTGATTACTTTGACGTCGTCATCGACATGGACATGGAGCAAGTCGCGTTCGAACACGTCGATCCAGATCCACAGATGGGAAAGATCGGCGACCGAGAAGATGCTGTCTCTCGGCGTTACCAATTCACCGAGAGTGATGTGTTTCTCGACGATTCGACCGCGTATCGGCGCGCGCACGGGAAATAAAGGGGCGGTCGGGTCGCCGTAGCGGACTTTTTTTAGATGTTCATCTTCGAGGCCCAGCAATCGCAAGCGCTCCTCGGTTTGTTCGAAGGCCGCGCGGGCCTTCTTATGTACGGCGCGGGCTTCGGCGACCGACTGCTCGGACGAGATCTTCTGTGCGAACAGGCGCTCCTCGCGCGCCAGCGTACTCGAGGCCAATTCTACATCGGCGCGCGCGCGCAGGTATTCGGCCTTGGCCTCGCCGAGTTCGATGGAATCGACGATCGCAAGGACGCTGCCGCTTTCCACATCGTCTCCGAAATCGGCGAGCACCTCGTGGACGCGTCCGGATATACGCGGACTGACGTGGGCCAAGCGGCTCTCGTCGAAGCCTACGCGGCCGGTGGTACGCAGTACGACAGGAGCGAATCGCTCGCTGACTACGGCAGTGCGGAGGCTCAGGTTTGCGGCTGCCTCAGGGCTCAGTTCGACGATTTCATTTTCGTGTTCGCCGCCTTCCTCGCCATGGCCACCTTCGTGCTCTTCGCCGTGTTCCTCCCCATGTTTGCCGTCGTGGTCTGCAGCTGCTGCTGCGTTCGCATGCGCGTCGTGGCCTTCTTCACCGTGGCCGCCATCGTGAGCGTGGCCGCTTTCCTGATTGCCGTGGCCGGTGACCACATGCTCGTCTTCCGGCGTGGAGCAGCCGGGCTGTCCACCGAGAAGGACTGCGAAAAGACAGATCAGGCTCATACGTGTCAGAGTTCTCATGGAGTGGGATCCTTTGGAGGATTGGAAGCAGGGAACGGCATCTGGCCGGCGGCCAGGTCTAGACGTACACGTGCGCGCAGAGCCGTAGCCGACGATTCGATGAGGGCGCGGTGTGCATCGAAGAACGACCGGCGCATGACCAGTACGTCGACCCAGGTCGATTTGCCCGCGGAGAACGATCGTTGAAGCAACTCGATGCTGCCCATGAGGCTTCCGAGCACGCGGTCACGTAAGCGTTCGGCCGAATCCCGGGCTGCCCGGTAACGCGAGTGCTCGGTGACGACCTCCCGTAGTACGGCCAACCGGGCGCTGTCGCGCTCGGCACGCACGGAGCGTAGTTGCGCCTGCCCTTGCGCTATGGCGCCCTGGTTGCGCTGGAACAGGGGGATGGAAAACGAGACTCCGCCGCCCAGGATCGTATAGGTGCTTTCCTCGCGGTTCGCGAAAAGATTCAAGTTGATGCTCGGCCACACGCTTGTGCGTGCGAGTTCGAGACGGGCGTCGACGCTGTCTTCTATATGGCGGAAGGCCAGCAGGTCGGCCCGGTTCTGCTGTGCCGCCTCCAGCAGCGTTTTCAGCTCCGGTGTCGGGCTGTCCAATTTGTCGGTGAGGCTGCCGTCCGGCTTTGGCAAGGCTGAGGCTTCCATGCCCAGCGACTCGGCGAGAACCGCCCGTGCAGCCATGTAGTCGCCGCGGGCCGAACCGTCTTGCTGCTCGGCACGCCCCAGTTCGGCGGTGGCGACGTTGACGTCGAGTTGAGTGCCACTTCCTTCCGCGAGCCGCCGTTCGGAAAGCTCGAAAAGAGTTCCGACCAGTTCCATCTCGGAGTGAGCGACTTTGGCACGGTCGCGTGCGGCGAGCGCTTCGATGAAAGCGACGCTTACCTCGGCCGCAAGTAGTCGCTGCTCGCGTTGCAGAGCTGCCTTGGCGACGCTGATTTCCGCCCGGGCGGCGTCGATGCGGTGGCCACGCTGTCCCGCAATCTCGATTCGCTGGCTGACGCTGACACCGTAGTCCGCCGTCGTTTCGACGCTGCGGTCGCGCGAGGCTCCGTTTAATCGCAGTGATGGATTGAAAGGATAGGTCTTGGCGCCGACGAGCCGGCCTTCGGCTTCGGCGACCGCGGCGCGGGCGGATTCGAGCCGGGGGCTACGCTCGAAGGCGGTGGATAGGGCTTGCTCGAGAGTTACCGTGGCTGTGCCGTTCCCGTCCTGCGCGTAAAGCAGGCCGGGAGCGGCGAGCGTTGCTGCGGCCAGGGCTATGCCGAGACCGATGCGCAGGCCCGCCGCCGGGTGGGATAAACTACTATTACCGATAGGAGATCGGCTTATTCCGCGGGTACTGTTCACTACGAGGACTCCTGCCGAAGGCTACAAGCTGCCGAAGCTTACAAGAGGACCAGCCAGGCCAGCGTGGTTTCGATGGCCAGGTGCAAGCTGTCTAGGGGGCCGCTACCCATGACATGGGGCAGCAGGCCGATGAAGAATACGGAGCACAAGCCCACGATTACAGGCGAGTCCTGGCGGATCGGCTGTGCCGATTGCTCGTGGAAGCCGAGCAGCAGGCCGATTCGTAGGCGAAGTGCTTTCAGGTTGCCGCTACCCGCGAGCGCTGCAGCGGCAACGGGGGCCGGCGCGGGGCGTGAGGCCTGCACTATCGCCGCGGCTAGGCATAGCGGGTCTGCGCCCGAACGCACCGCTTGCTCGTCGCAGGATGCTTCGCGCGCGAGTCTCCATCTTGCCACCTCGGACCGCAGCAAGGAGGAGAGGGGGTTGAGCTGAAGACAGACGTCGGCGACAAAATAACGCAAAGGATCGAGAGATCGCGCGTGTTCGAGTTCGTGCAACAGCGTGCTCATCAAGGAAGTGTCGTCGAGAGCGTCGAGCACGTCCTCGCTGACCTCGATTACCGGCCGCAACAAGCCGCGTGTGCATACAGGTTCGGCCGCGCTTCGCACCGGCACTACCCGGTAGCGGCGCAGGCCCTGATGCGAGCAACGGAGCCGCTGCAGGCGTTCGTCGTACGAGCTATGGCCTGAGATCCGGCGGTGGGCGCTGTAGACTGCGAAGCTCTGCCGTATGCGCCGGAGAAAGCCGCCGGCCACCAACGCGAGGAGGAAAAGCGAGAAGGCCAGAGCGTCCCAGCAAGCCTCGGAGCCGATGCCATCGTAGAGGCAGGCGGCTAGGCCGCGCCCGGATTCGGCCTGGTGCAGGCCGGCGGAAACGAACCATACCACGGGGCCGAGCACCGGGCCCACCAATAAGAGATAGTTCGCGCTGGAGCCGAAGCGGGGAAGATGCTCGAGGCTGCGCGATCGCCTTGCCAGCAGTAGCTTAGCCGCGAGAGTGCTCAACGGGACTACGATCAAGGCGACCATTGCGGTGCCGAGCAAGGGGAAGGCCAGCTCTTTCACGACTCGAGCTCGCGGCGCCGGCGCCGGATCAAAGCCTCGAGCCGGTCCAACTCTTTCTCGTCGGCTTCAGTGGCACGCTCGACTAGCAGGCTCACCGCCTCCTCGCCGCCGATGCCGGTCAGGCTGTCGAATACTTCTCGTGTCATTTCGCGAAGAAACTGGCGACGGTCCAGGCGGGCCTTATACACATAACGCTTGCCGTCGCGCTCACGGCTTAGCAGCTCCTTGTCGAATAGACGATTTACGGTTGTCATGACGGTCGTGTAGGCGATCTCGCGCTCTGCTTCGAGAGCGGCGTGAACGTCGCCTACCGTGAAATGCTCCCAGTTGCGCGACCATACCACTTCCATGATATCTGCCTCGAGATCGAACAGGGAGACACGTATACCCCTTTGCTCGGGGCGGATGCGAATGCCTTTCATGGTGCTTGTCGGCTTGGCCGGGGCTCTGGCGCCAAGCTCTACTATCTCCGGTAGTAGGAGATGGCCGCAATGTCAAGGTCGCCCGTGGACAGTGCTAGCCTGGGAGGCCGCCGGGATGCTACCGGTATGCCGCTCTCGAGGGGCCCCAAGCAAGGCCGTGCGGGAGGCTGTCCAGCCCAGCCGTACGGAATGCTGCTCGCGAAATTGTCCGGCAAACCCATCCCGAGAGGCTACCCGGCAAGCCCGCCCGGCGTCGTCGCGTGCAAGGCCGTGCGGATGTTGTTCCGGCGGCCCCGGACAGTTCCGGTTTGACTGAGCACGCTCTATTGATTCTTGTGTATAAACACATATAGCGCTCACATAGCCCTTCACCGGCATCCATCAACATCTATCGACGCGTACGGAGCTGACAATGAAGACACGAATCACCGAACTGTTTGGTATCGAACATCCCATCATTCAGGGGGGCATGCACTATGTGGGTTTTGCCGAACTAGCTGCCGCAGTCAGCAATGCCGGCGGCCTGGGCATCGTTACCGGGCTCACGCAGCCGAGTGCCGAAGATCTTGCCAAGGAAATTGCCCGCTGCCGCGAGATGACGGATAAACCCTTTGGCGTAAACATTACCTTCCTGCCCATGCTCAAGGCCGCAGACTATCCAGGTTACTTTCAAGCGATCATCGACGGTGGCGTCAAGGCCGTCGAGACTGCCGGCAACAACCCTCAGGAATGGATGCCGCTACTCAAAGAGAACGGGATCAAGGTCATCCACAAGTGTACCTCGGTCCGTCACGCGCTCAAGGCTCAGAAGATCGGCTGCGACGCGGTTTCGGTGGACGGTTTCGAATGTGGCGGCCATCCCGGCGAGGACGATATACCCAACATGATTTTGCTGCCGCGCGCGGCGGAGGAGCTTGAAATCCCCTTCGTAGCCTCGGGAGGCATGGCCGACGGCCGTTCGCTGGTGGCTTCTTTGGCAATGGGTGCCGACGGCATCAACATGGGCACCCGGTTCATCGCCACCCAGGAGGCGCCGGTTCACGACAATGTCAAAAAAGCGATCGTGGAGGCCAGCGAACTCGATACGCGGCTGATCATGCGCCCGCTCAGGAACACCGAGAGGGTGCTTGCCAACTCCGCGGTGGACCGCCTGCTGGAGAAAGAGCAGCGTTTGGGCAAGGAGCTTCAGTTCAGCGACATCATCGAGGAAGTGGCCGGCGTTTACCCCCGTATCATGACCGAGGGTGATATGGATGCGGGCGCCTGGTCTTGCGTAATGGTGGCGGGTCTCATCCACGATATCCCCACTTGCAAGGACCTCCTGGACAGGATCATGGCCCAGGCCGAGCAGCTCATTCGCGAGCGATTGGCCTCGTTCGTGGCCTCCTGAGCGAATAGCGATCCGGGTGTCTACGCCCTTCGGCCGGATCTGACCGGCCGAAGGGGCTGACTCGGTACGCCGTTTGCTCATGGTCAATCAGCCAACGCGTCCTTCGCGTTGATCTATCTACTCCGCTGCGCCCATTGCATTTCTTGCAGAAAAAATAGGGGTTTTTGCGAAAAAACCACGAATCTACTATGCAATTCGCGCCGCATCCCTGCCTGCGGCGTAGCTGGCGACCGGCCGGGCAACGGCTGTTCAGACCGGGCCGATATCAACGAAATCTCCAATTACCGAGGACGGAATATGTCTGCATCAAAGATCATCTGGACCAAGATCGACGAAGCTCCGGCGCTGGCCACCGCGTGCTTGCTGCCGGTGATTCGCAAGTTCACCCAAGGCTGCGGCATCGATGTCGAGACCAAGGATATTTCGCTGGCAGCAAGAATCATCGCCAACTTCCCCGACAATCTCCGCGATGATCAGAAGATTCCGGATTACCTAGCCGAACTCGGCGAGTTGGTGCGTAGCCCGGAGGCGAATGTCATCAAGCTTCCCAATATCAGCGCCTCGATCCCCCAGTTGCAGGACGCGATCGCGGAGCTACAGGAAAAGGGCTACGACATTCCCGGCTATCCCGAGGAGCCCGGCAACGACGCCGAAAGGGAGTTGCAGAAGCGCTTTGCCGTGGTACTGGGGTCGGCTGTGAACCCGGTGCTGCGTGAAGGCAACTCGGACCGCCGTCCAGCCGCCTCGGTGAAGAAGTTCGCGCAAAAGCACCCCCACAAGATGATGCGCGACTGGCCCGAGTCCGGATCCAAGGCGCGAGTAGCGCACATGCAGGGCGGGGATTTTTTCGAGAGTGAAGTTTCCACCACTGTCGAGAAGGCCAGGGAGGTCAGGATCGAGTTTGTCGGCGGCGGCGGTGAGGCCACGGTACTCAAAGACAAGCTTGCGTTGCTCGAAGGCGAGGTGATCGATGCGGCGGTGATGAACGTAGCCGCGTTGCGCGACTTTTACGCCGGGCAGATCGCGGCCGCGAAAGAAGACGGAGTGCTGCTGTCGCTGCATCTCAAGGCGACGATGATGAAGGTGTCGGATCCCATCATGTTCGGGCACTGCGTTTCGGTTTATTACCAGGATGCGCTCGACAAGCACGCCGAGGCGCTCGAACTCATCGGTGCCAACGTCAACAACGGGCTCAGCGACGTTTTGGATAAGCTCGATCGTTTGCCCGGCGACAAGAAGGCTGAGATCGAGGCCGACATCGCCGCTGTCTACGAGAAGCAACCCGCCTTGGCCATGGTCGACTCCAGAAAGGGCATCACCAACCTGCATGTGCCCAACAACGTCATCGTCGATGCCTCGATGCCCAACGTCGTTCGCGACGGCGGCAAGATGTGGAACCAGGATGACGAGTTACAAGACTGTATCGCGATGGTTCCGGACCGCTGCTATGCGACCATCTACAAAGAGATCATCGAAGACGCCAAGGCCAAGGGCCAGTTCGATCCGGCCACCATGGGCAGCGTGTCCAATGTCGGACTGATGGCGCAGAAGGCGGAGGAATACGGTTCCCACGACAAGACTTTCGAGGCGCCCGCAGCTGGTATCATTCGCGTGGTTGACGCTTCCGGCGAGGTATTGCTCGAGCGAAGCGTAGAGCCCGGTGACATTTTCAGGATGTGCCAGACTAAGGATGCCCCGATTCGCGACTGGGTGAAACTGGCGGTGAGCAGGGCTAGGGCCTCCGGTGAGCCCGCCGTGTTTTGGCTCGACGACCGCCGCGGCCACGACCGTGAGATCATCAAGAAGGTCGAGCAGTATCTGCCCGAGCACGATACCGAGGGTCTCGATATTCGCATCATGCGTCCTGAAGAGGCGATGAAGTTTTCGCTCGAAAGGATTCGTAGGGGAGCCAATACCATCTCGGTGACCGGCAACGTTCTTCGTGACTACTTGACCGACCTATTCCCGATTCTGGAACTCGGCACCAGCGCCCGGATGCTTTCGATCGTGCCTTTGATGGCCGGCGGCGGCTTGTTCGAAACCGGAGCCGGAGGATCAGCCCCCAAACACGTTCAGCAGTTTCTCAAAGAGGGGCACTTGCGCTGGGATTCCTTGGGCGAATACTGCGCCCTGGTTCCATCTTTGGAATTGATCGCGCGCAAGGACGGCAACGGCAAAGCTGCGCTGCTGGCGGAAACTCTCGATCAAGCCATCGGTAAGTATCTGGAGAACTCCAGGTATCCCTCGCGCAAGGTCAACGAGATCGACAACCGTGGCAGCAGCTTTTACCTTTCTTTGTACTGGGCGCAAGCCTTGGCGGCCCAAGACCAGGACGGGGAGTTGCAGCAGCGTTTCACCAAGGTGGCCGCCGAACTCGAGAGGAACGAGGACGAGATCACCCAAGAACTCTTGGCCGCCCAGGGAGGTCCCGTGGACATAGGAGGCTACTACCTCCCGGACCCCGGCAAGCTCGAGCAGGCGATGCGCCCCAGCGCAACCTACAATGCGATAATCGACGCGTTGTAAGCACAACGGAATCAGATCCCAGAAACGCAGCAAAGAAAGCAAAGAAACGGTGCATCAGGAGAAACGGTGTCAGAGAGAGAAACGGTGTCAGGTCCCGTTTCTGTACAGAAACGGGACCTGACACCGTTTCTTACCGTTTCTCTGTTTGATTCCGTTTCTGACCGGGGGACACCGTTTTGGGGACTACGACACCTTACTCCACGGTGTACGGGCTTTGCGCGGACGTTTACAGTGTAGTGGCGGAAACTTCAGCTTAGCCCGCATTATTCAGTGCGCCGTGGAAAGGCGCGTAACTTCAGTGGGTGAGAATCCCACCCGGCAACTGGTCGTTCCAGCCGGTAGCAATCGAGGCGGCGGTGGAGGTAACGAAGCCGTCGAAGCCCT